>CAZUOC010000134.1:0-6161 GCA_964622335.1 uncultured Ignavibacteriaceae bacterium | reverse complement strand
ATCAGCTCCGGGAATCCCAGGAATATCAGCATCGGGTTCATAAGTTCCGTTACCGTTTACATCATCGAATGGAGCACCGTATTGAGCCGGCCATTCCATCCAATCGGTTTCGTATTGAGCCCTGATTTGGTCCTCGGTTCCTTCATTATCATTAACTTCAGCGGAGAGATCTGCCTGCGGACCACCTGGATAAACATCCGGTCTTACTCTAAATATTCTTACATGCGACTCGCTTGTCGATTCGGCAGTTAACTGATCATACGGTTTTCCACTATCTAATATTCTTCCGCCCTGAAGACCGGATGAATAAGCGGAACCCCCGACTCTAACCTGTGGATCGCCCTCAATTCTTACTCCCCATAGCAGACCAGATTCGTACACTGCTGTTTTACCGCTTCCTTTGGGATATATCAATCCCGAATTTTGTTCATCCCTATCAATATCGGATATCCCATCATTTTTTATAACAGTAGAAATATTGTTAATGTTTAACAAAGTTCTGATCGGAGTGCCTTCTGTTTTACTCAGATGCTTTGCACCTTTATCTTTTTGTTCCCCTTTTGCATTAATACTGGGTGAGCTTAAAGCCACACCTAGTATCAACAAAAGAAGTAAACTAAATATTTTCGAATTCATTTTTATTTAATCTCCTATGTTATTTCCTGTTTAAGAACTAATTAATATTCGAGACGAACGCCAAACTGGATTTGTCTTGGTGGTCCATACAAATAAGGCTGTATTGTATATGCGGCTCCGGTTGTTGCAAATTGCCACTGTTCATAATAATCGAGATTAATTGCTCTGTATAAAGATGCAAAGGTTGGATCGGCAAGGGCTCTTTCAAGACCAACCCCAGGGGTTGTTAAGTAGCCATCATCCGATGCGGACCCGGTTCTTAAAAATACATTCTGAATATTTTTAGTATCGAATACATTAATTACATTTATATAGATATTGGCAGCAAGCCGATCAAACAAGTTGATGGTTTTATCTATACGTAAATCAACCTGGTAATTCCACGGAGTAGTTGAAGCATTTAGGGGCTCAACCGGCTGTCTGTCGCGGGCATCTCCTTCAAGATCAGCTCCACCTATACCAACCGTATAGGGGTGTCCACTATTAAAGGTCAATAGTGCCGATATACCTAACTCTTGAAGTATCGGACCACCATCACCTTTTGAAAAACGGTAATCCAAATTAATGTTACCCCTTACTGAATTGTTGAATTCAAGTGGAGCGATGTATTGGGGGGCAAAACGTGTAACGCCATCTAATGGCGCACCTACAATGCCTCTATTTGAATTCGGGAAAGACCCGGTTCCCTGCGCATCCTGAAATGAAATTGATCCGTTTACAAGAAATCTTGACTGGCGTCTCATATTAAATGAGACCTCGAGACCTTTTGTCGTAGCAAAATCACCATTAGTTAAAGTTGCATACGCACCGTATCTGGAGTTGGTAACGTTTTGCTGCCTATAAACAACCTGGTCCTGGATGTCTTTATAGTAACCGGTGATATCAAATGAAGCAAAGTCACCAATCTGTTGTGTAAAGCCAAGTTCGTATTGTGTTGTTCTTGTTGGTCTAACGTTAAAGCCAACCGGTGCAGGAATAAAGAATCCACCACTTAGGTTATTTGATGTAGCATACCATCCCTGGTAAATATCTCTCAGCCTGGTTTGTTGAACAAACTTTCCATATTGAGCATGAAATATTGTTTGGTCTGTAACCGGGAAAGAAAAACCTAACCGCGGACTGACAGCGCTAAATGATGGTACATCAACTAATCCTACCGGGTTGCCACTGGCATCTCCGATTAGTGTTTTATCATCTTTTACAAAAGTTTCTTCCGGTCTTTCCGGATTAATCAGCTGTTGATTATCTACATTAATGTAATCGTAACGCAAGCCGACATTTATAATAAGGTCATTGTATTCAATCTTATCCTGAATATAACCGCCGGCAAATACCGGCTTGTGAGGTGCGTTGGCACCAGATATTGTATTTGTTTCTCCATTATATTCATTGCCGAATAAATCGTAGCCATAGTTGTTTACGCCGCGACCGATGTAAACCACATTTTCACTTTGATTTCCCCTGTTTGCAAGCAAGCCGGCAAGTGTAAAAACTCCCTCATTAGCAAAACTATAATTTCTTATCGTATATAATTGAAGCTCACCGCCTACTTTGATACTATGTACTTTCCCGACTAACATCGACAAGGCAGCATTAAAATTTAAATTTTCATTTCGTGCTTTTCCATATCCGGCTATCACATCGCCAGGCGAATTAATTGCCCAATCATAAATCTGATACTGGGGTTCTCTTGTATACCTTGTCGTATTGGTTGGTCTGTTTTCCCATACAATTCCTACCTGTGCATTTGCTACGCTGTCTCCGTATCCTAAATAATTATCTTTCAAATAAGGATCGAATGTATGTGTTTTACTGAATGAATATCCTCCGCTCAATTCATAAAATGTTTTAGGGTTAATTATATGCGTGATTTTTAAACTGAATGCCCCATCGTTTCTGTCTATTTGTTCTGTCCTGTCAAGGTCTAACATGTTGGCTATGTTTCCGGTCACCCTTGCTGTACTGTAAGGATTAAAAGTGGTTGATCTAGCATATGTCCCAACTAGTCTGAAAATCAGTGGATTAAAATCCAGGGTAAGAGTTCCAGAAGCATTTATCTGATCCAGTGAGTTTTTATAAAGGGCGCCAGCCGGATAAGTAAAATCAACAGTATCGCCGGTTGTTGGATCTCCAATTCTACCCAGATTTATCCCCGGGTATGGTTGTGGATTCTGATCTGCCTGGTAAGTATAATCTACTATGCCGAATAATTTAAAACGCTCATCTACAATCGGACCGCTAACCGTACCGACGAATTCCGAGTAACCAAACCAGTTTGTACCCAATCTTTTCTTCCCATCATATCTATCGCCTCTACTTTTAAATGTGATATTATCTGTAATGTATTCTACACTTGCTTTATAATTAGGAGTTCCTGATTTAAATTGAGTGTATATGATACCAGCATTAGCACCGCCGTATTCTGCTGTATATCCGCCTGCTTGTACCTGGATTTCTTCAACAGCGTCCTGGCTTATTGTTACTTTGCGACCTCCAACCAAAGGATTTCTAATATTGGCACCTTCAAGATAATAACCAACTTCATCCTGTCTTCCTCCTCTGACAAAAACTGTTTTATCCTGAACGTTCACACCGGGTGTAAGAGCAAGAATATTATTTATCCCCCTGATTGGTAAAGCATCGATTTGATCATTGGTTGTAATTCTGTTTGCATTAGTACTGCTTTTGTTTACCAGCGGTTTTTGTGCGACAACTTCCACTTCACCGACTTGAACGCCTTCTGCTGGTAACTGGAAGTTAAGTTCGGTTGTTAAATCCGCATTAACACGAACATTAGATACTGTAATTGTTTGATAACCTATATATGAAGCTCTTATCTGGTAAACGCCGGCATCCAGATTAAGAATGATAAATTCTCCATTTACATCTGTTGCAGAACCGAATGATGTACCAATAACTAAAACGTTGGCTCCAATTAAAGGTTCCCCCGTTTGAAGATCTGTTACATTCCCTTTTATCTTTCCTACTGTTCCTGCCTGCACAGTTAGCGGCAGCAATAGTAGAAAGAGCAAAACGGTGAACAATTTGCTCATGTTCTCTCTCCTTGAGATATTATTATTTAATTATTTATTGCCCGCTAAATAAAAGAAACTGTTGCCCGCAGAGAACCTATTATTGTTCCCTACTATCTATTTAATAACCGCTTTTTTATCCGGGGTATAGATAGGTTCAGATTATGCTGGATGTAAATGCAGCGTAAAAAAATTTACTATAAAACTCCTTTTTGTTTTTTACCATTACAAAGCAAGCAAAAATACTGATAAAGTCAATACAGATAAATTTATCCATTCAGGGGGAAATTTTTCTTTATTTATTAAAAAACCCACATTGGGAACTTTTTTTGTATAAATTAAGTTTTAATTTTGTATGTGATTGAAATAACAACTTTTTAGATTTTAAGTAAAAAATGACAACAGCAACTAAATATTTTACCCCCGCAGAAGCTCGTAATACTCTACCCCTGGTAAAAAAAATAGTAAAAGATATTCTTGATACTTCGAAAGAAATGAAATTAATTGCTGATGATTTTGGCATCAAAAATATTAATAATAATCCCAAATTAAAAAAAATGGCTGATGAAATTGACGGTTTTATTGCCGAGCTTGAAGAGGTCGGGTGTTTTTATAAAGATTGGAACTTTACAATAGGACTTGTGGATTTTCCAGCCGTTATTGATAACCGGGAAGTAATGCTCTGCTGGAAAAGCGACGAAGATGAAATAGAATTTTATCACGATATTGATTCCGGTTACTCCGGCAGAAAACCGATACCCGAAGAATATCTTAACTCTTAACCGCGAAAAATGTCTCCCAAAATTAAAAAGAGATGTGCCTGGTCAACCAACGATAAGCTTTATATAAAATATCATGATAAAGAATGGGGCATACCGGTTCATAGAGACAAAAAGCTTTTTGAATTTTTAATTCTCGAAGGTTTCCAGGCAGGTTTAAGCTGGCTCACGATATTAAAGAAAAGAGAAAACTTCAGGAAGGCTTTTGATAATTTCGATTTTAATAAAGTTGCAAAGTATGATAAGAAAAAAATAAATTCTTTATTAAAAGATGCGGGAATTATCCGCAACAGATCGAAAGTAGAAGGCACTGTTGCAAATGCAAAAGCTTTTATTGAAACCAGGAAAGAATTCGGAACATTTGATAAATATATCTGGTCTTTTGTTAATGGCAAGTCTATACAAAATAAATTTAAATCATTAAACAAGATTCCTGCAAAAACCGAACTGTCAGATAAGATAAGTGCCGATTTGAAAAAGCGCGGATTTAAATTTGTCGGTTCCACAATAGTTTATGCACATATGCAGGCAACCGGAATGGTGAATGATCACACTCTCAATTGCTTCAGACATAAAGAAATAAAAAAATTATAATTAGTCTAAAACTAATAAGATTGGGTACCGGAAATGAAATCTATCTTAACATTGTTAATTTTTCTTTTACTACAATCAGGTGTTCTCTCACAAGTTGATAACTCAACCCCATTTATTAATATTATGAAAGCCGAATTTGATGCATATCAGAAAAAGGACCCTTCTCTCTGGTCGAAATATGCTGACGACGAAGCAATCTTTACCGGAATAGATAACAGCGTTAAAACAAAGACTCAGATAATGGAAGAAATGAAAACCGCGTCTGACATTTTTAAGTCGGCAAAAGAGACCTATGATAATGTGGTTACAAAAATATTTGACAACACGGCAATATTATCCTGCATTACAACTTTCATTTATGTAAATGCCGGTGGTAATAGAGAAAGTTTAAAATTTAAGTTTACGCGCGTACACGTAAAAGAAGGAAACAAATGGAAGCTTGTTTACCACAGCGCAATACCGCTCTAAGGACTGCAAAGTAGCCACAACATTCGTCATTTATTGTCATTTGTAGTCATTAGGTTGTTTATTGGGCATCAATATTAACGAGTATTCTCCCGGTAATCTTTCCATCCAAGATAAGATCGATTTTTTCGTTCAACTGTTCAAGCGAACATTCGGTGGTTATTTCATTCAAAAGACCTATCTTCCATTCACCCGCAAGTTTTTGCCAGATAATTTTTCTCAAATCTATTTGCGTTTCCGCAGAATTAACTCCAAGTAAATTTACTCCGCGAAGTATAAAAGGATAAACAGTCATACTTAATTCGGGAGAAAGAACGTTTCCACATGAAGCAACCGAACATCCAAAATTAAGGCTTCTTAGAATAGTTGATAGAATATTCCCGCCGACAGTATCAATTGCTCCTTTCCATCTTCTGCTTAAAAGAGGCTTGCCTGATTTATCATCAAGTTCTTCGCTGTTAACAATTAATTTTGCACCAAGTTTTTTTAAATAATCTTCTTTATCCTTTTTTCTTGTTGATGCAATAACGTTATACCCGAGTTTTGATAATAATGCTACTGCAAGAGAACCTACTCCGCCAGAGGCCCCTGTAACAATTATTTCGCCTGATTTATCGATTCCCGCTTTTTCCAATTTGTGAATAGAAAGTCCGAC
>CAZUOC010000133.1:0-6172 GCA_964622335.1 uncultured Ignavibacteriaceae bacterium | reverse complement strand
ATTGCTACTTCTGTCATAACTCTTTATATACTGCTAAATATTTCCTTATTGCTATATTTAGATCAAATTCTTTTTTTGCTGCCAGCTTACACCTTTTATATAAAACATTTCTTTTATTCTTAGATATAAAATTATTAAAGGATGAACTTACATTCGATTTCGAAACGGACTCATTAAAAAAAGAAGAGAAGATTTTAGTAAGAGAAGCAAAAATTTTATGTAAAGTAAAAGAAAAAAGTAAGAAAAGATTAGACTCACTTTATGATATATTAAAACCTGGAGGTTATCTTCAACTTTCAGGGACCTATTATAAAGGAAGGGAAATGAGAAACCCTGGTGAGTTTGATTACAATAAATATCTGAATTCTTTGGGTATTAGTGGAGTACTAAATATTTATGGAGTGAAAGATATTACCATCTTAAATAATAGTGGAAATATTTTCGAATCAACTATTTTTTCTTTAAGAAAATTTCTCGATTGGGAGATTAAATCTCTGCACAATAAACAGACAGCTTCTCTTCTTAAAGGATTGCTTTTAGCTGACAGAAGTGAAATCGATTATGTAACAAAAACTCAGTTTATAAATGCCGGAGTCATTCACGTGCTTGCTGTTTCCGGCTTGCATGTAGGTTTTGTGGCTGTCATTTTCATTTTTCTATTTGGAAGACTGAATATTTATCTCAGATCAATTTTAACAATTGTTGGACTTCTTTCATTTATGTTTGTTACAGGATTACAGCCATCAGTTTTTCGTGCAACTGTAATGGCTGTAATAATTATTATTGCTTTTATGACTAACAGATCGACGAACTTATTTAATTCTCTGGCTCTCGCATCGATAATAATTCTTGTACTAAATCCTGAAGAAATATTTAACCCGGGATTTCAATTATCGTTTTCTGCAGTTCTTGGAATTGCTCTTTTCTATTTGCCAATTGAAAAAATAATTAGAAGGTTAAAATTAAAATCGAGAGTCTTAAGATATATTTTCCTCTTTATGGCCGTATCCTTAAGTGCACAGATCGGAACGCTTCCTTTTACTCTTATGTACTTTGGTAAGCTCTCTGTTATTTCACTCATTGCAAATCTTTTTGTGATCCCAATTATTGCAATTGTCGTAGGTCTCGGAATTTTTACTTTGATAATAAATATTGTTTCTCCATTTGTAGCGATTTACTTTTCTGTAGCAAACGAACTCGTTACAAAATTATTATTTTTCATTGTAGGATTTTCAGGCAGCCAAGGTTTTTCATATATTGCCATAAATGATTTTTCTTTATTTGATTCACTTCTTTTTTATTTCTTTCTTTTCTTTTTGATGTATTCTATTAAAGAAATGAATACTGCTTTTAGAAAAACCGCAGTTATTATTCTTACAGTTTTAAACTTTTTATTTCTATCCGCGTTAGACAATTATTCTTTACTTAAACAAGGAAAGTTAAATGTGTTTGCGATAGACGTGGGACAGGGAGATGCTATCCTTGTCAAATTTCCCAAAGGGACAACCGGTTTAATCGATGCAGGAAATGCAACTGCCTCTTTCGATAATGGCGAAAAAGTTATTCTTCCTTTATTAGAATATCTGAGGATAAAGAAAATTGATTACGGTTTTATCTCACATATTGATGCCGATCATTATGCCGGATTTGTTTCACTCGTTAATGCCGGAGTAATTAGAAAAATTTTAAAACCCCTAGTAGATACCACTTTAGCAAAAGATCTAAAACTTGAAAAGTATTTAAGAGAAAAAAAGATCCCAATCGAATATTATAAAAAAGAAATCTTGAAAATAGATGGAGTTAGGATTTATGTCTTGAATGCTGAAAGCATAATTAAAAACAAAACTCTTTCAACTAACAATAAAAGCGGCGTATTAAAGATAGTCTACGGCAATACATCATTTCTTTTTACTGGAGATATGGAAAAGAAAATTGAGAAAGTTTATGTAATGGATTATAAATCATTTTTAGATGTGGATGTTTTAAAGGTCGCTCATCACGGAAGTAAAACCGGCAGCAGTTATGATTTCCTTAGCTATGTTACACCTGAAATAAGTATAATCAGCGATGGAATTCTAAATAAGTTTAAACATCCGTCAGAAGAAATAGTCAAAAGATTGGAAGATTTTAGTTCAAAAATTTACCGCACAGATAAATATGGAGGACTTCTATTTAGATCTAACGGGGATTCAGTGCAATTTATTGACTGGAAAAAGCATTTTTAGCAAAATATCTCAGTGGCATTTTAATTGTTAAATAGAGAAGTAAATTACTGAAAAATCTTGGAGTCATGAATGCTTTACATTTTAATTTTTTATGGATTTTTTATTATGATTTCCTTTTTACTTCTGATGTACTTCTTTATTTCGACGCCAAGAAATTATGCTGTAAAAAGGATAAAAAGATATCATAATTAATCTTCTTCTTGTCTCATAGAAGTGCCAAAGATTTTAAAAGTAAAATCTTTTAACAATTCTTTTGCTTCATCGATCTGGTCATTTGCAATAAAAAACCTAGCCGGTTGAATTAAAGGATCTATACTTAAGAAATTTTCACCAAAGACATAATAATCGACATCACCGTCATCAAGAATAGATTTTACTATTCCAATATCTCCCTGGTTTAATGAATAAAATAGCTGTGTATATTCTTTTTTATTTTTTACAACAGGAGGATCCGTCGTAAAATCAATAAGGGATTCACATTCCGGGCAATGTATCTTTCCTAATCTGCGTTCATCATCTTCTAACTTAAGTTCCGATTGACAATTGGGACATCTGACTTCCGAAGGTAATACTAATTGTTTATTCTTTTCTGCCTGAAATAATTCCTTGCAAGCTGGCTCATTACAAAAGTAATATTCACCTTCTTCTGTCAAACAGGATTTACAATAATATTTCCCGCAGCCGTGGCAAACATATTCTGCTTTTCTATCGGGATGGTTTGGGCAGGTTTTCATTTTTCCTTTCTTTTATAAAAATATTACCTGTTAGTATTCAATAATTCTATCCAACACTGGGTCAACACCATTTATATAGTTGTCAAATGATAATTCGACTAGAACATCCGGCATAAATGTTGGCGTATCTTCAGAAGAATAGTTAAAGTATTTTGTAGAATAAGTTATAGTTATGGCATGGTAGGGAAGATCCAAGTTTTTTTGTTCTCCAAAATGATTTGGTTTACCACCGGTTGGTTCGCCATAAAAAAGAGCATTTGTTTCATTCTTCATTTCCAATGTATTAAGCATAGCAGAGGAAAATGTTTTACGTCCTATAATAACGAATAACTTCCCATTAACATTAATTCCTTCCCTGGCTTTGATTCCATTTATAAAAGGACGTAGTATTGAAGAATTTCCTCCCGGATTATTTCTCAAATCGATCACCAATTTTTCTATAGAATTATTATCTACAAAAGAAAATAACTCATCAACAAATGTCTGGAATGGTTTATCATCACTTTCCCTGCATAGATTATATTGAAAATATAGAAGCTTGTTTTCATCAATATATGTGTACCAGTAATAAGTTGAAGGATTCTGTAAATAATAAGGCACATCAACATTATTTGTACTTAGCAATTCTACAAAATTTAATCCTGTTAATGATTGATATGGATAAGATTTAATTGTGATATCACCTATTCCTTCAAAGGAGAAATCCGCTTCATCAATTTTTTCGATAACTTTTAAAAAAGATAATGCATCTGCAAAATCAAAATATTGCGGGGATATATTTTTCAATTGCTGATTATTTTCGTGAGGAATTAATGGGGCTACTAGGTCAAATATTTCTTCAACCGGATGATTGTTTATTTTGATTAATTTTTTCCCAAGGGTTTGCTGATATTCAGATGCAACTGTAGTTATGTAAAAGCCTTCCTTAAACCAATATCCTTGGAAGGGGAAAAAATGAAATGAGGAATAGTTTTTGGGATAAACGGAAGTATGTGCGTCACCAACTGAAGCAACTATTTTCATAATTGAGAAAAACATCTGGCTATCATTAAGTTCAGGGGACTTATCCTTCAAGATGTTTATTTTATTATAGAAACTGTCAGCATTAGTATTTGCAAAAAGATTTATGTGACGTTTAGGTAATTCTTCCGCTAAGTAATCTAAGTCCTTGTCCCACAAATTTTCCGGGGTTACAGGATTGCTATCACTTTTGCACGAAACTATAACTAAAGTAATTGCAGTAAGAACAATTAAATAAGTTTTTATTATGATTTGTTTGATAGAACTGTTATTTTCTTTTATCACTCTATCCTTTCCTCTGAAATTTATAGTTGCCGTTTATTAACTATTTACGATAGCTATTTTTATTTAACTGCAAGCGTTATTCCAAATAAGGCATTTCTTTTTTTTGTTTAATGGGAAAACTCTTAGAACAGAAAACATAGTTTTCTTGTAAATGAAAAATAGAATATATATTTATCTTAGAAAAGAGAAATGAGGCAGGCTATGTTTGAGAATTATTTCATAGCGGAGAGGGAGGGATTCGAACCCTCGGTACGCGTTAACGTACACACGCTCTCCAGGCGTGCCAGTTAAACCACTCCTGCACCTCTCCGAAAATTAGGAAACTCTTTATCCAACCAAGCTCTTCCTCGACCAGATTTTAAGTACTTTTCTCTCTTTAATGCTTCAGTCTTTTTTAAGAACTCTTCTTTATGAATTAATAACCATGGAATTCCGCCTTTAGTAAATTTATTACTCCCACGATTATGTTCAACAAACCTTTTCTCTACATTAACAGTTGATCCGACATATCTCTTTCTTAATTTTGAACTCCAAAGAACATATGTATAATACATTTAATTCCTTCCGTGCCAGATTCCGCCAAAGGCGGATCAGCCTTCGGCTGAAAACCACTCCTGCACCTCTCCAAACAAGGTTTCAAATATACTTATTTTGATTCTCTTACCAAAGATTTTCAACGCAGTTTTTGCTAATGTTATTCTTAAAAGATTATCTTTGTTGTTATGGTTCTGATAATCTTGTTTAAATCATTTCTTGCGGTTGTTTCTGCTCTTTTCGGAGCAACAACAACATTTGTAATAAAATTAAATCATAAAAAACTTTGTATTCTTATTTCATTATCTGCCGGTGCTCTTCTTGGAGCTGCTGCCTTTGTTCTTCTACCTGAATCTTCACAAGAACTAAACATTATTGAAATTGTTTTAAGTGTATTGTCAGGATATCTTTTATTCTGGGCAATCAGCAGGTATTATTCTCACGTCTGTCCTGCTTGTTCAGCTTCACATTTTGATGAACAAACTACAAAAAAATTCTCTGAAATTTTCTTAGCCTTGTTTACAGCTCTCGCATTTCATTCACTTCTTGATGGAGTGGCTATTTCAACGGGAGCTGTTCGTAACGGGGAGCAGAGTTCAATTTTTGCTGCAATTGTAACTCATAAATTTCCGGAGGGATTAGCTCTTGCTTCTCTGATGTTAGGTGCTGGTTATAATAAAAGCAAAGTTATTTTATACACGGCGCTTGTTGAAGCAACAACTATACTCGGTTCACTTTTGGGAATTTTTCTTTTAAAGGAAGGAATTTCACTTTTTGTTATGGGAATTTTAATGGCACACATTGCCGGTGGTTTTATTTACTTAGCTTTACATGCTGTGCTGGGAGAAATGTTAAGACATCATAAAACATTAGTTATTGCTTCCCTACTTTCAGGATTTTTATTGATTTTATTTGTGCATTCACTTATTGACTAAAGAATGAAAAAACATTTATAAAATGATAAATTTAACATTTAGGAGAGATGCCGGAGTGGTTGAACGGGGCGGTCTCGCCACCGCCGAAGGCGGGGTTCCACCAAAGGCGGAAAAAACCATTCTTGAGAAATAAGTAATGCACTTTGTTTATATCTTAAGAAGTGATGTAAATGGCAAATATTATATCGGTTCAACTGAAGATTTGAACAAACGACTTAATTATCATAACTCTGGAAAGGTAAAGTCTACGAAGGCTTTTAAACCATGGAAAATTATTTATAAAGAAACGTTTAAAAATAAAATTGATGCACTAAAAAGAGAAAGACAAATTAAATCCTACAAAGGAGGAAATGCTTTCAAATTACTAGTTAGAAATAATATTTAGGAGAGATGCTAGAGTGGTTGAATAGGCTGGTCTCGAAAACCAGTGTGGTACTTG
>CAZUOC010000132.1:4529-6172 GCA_964622335.1 uncultured Ignavibacteriaceae bacterium | reverse complement strand
GAACTACTTTTTTAGCAATTGAACCAGGTGATAAATTTTGTGGCGCCCGCTGTGAGTCTCTATTTAAAAAATCTAAAAAATAAAATCATGGGGCGACTATTGGACGACTTAAAGCATTTTAAATCAGAAAGGAGATTTCGTTACGAATATTTGAATGAAAGACCTGAAAATTATAAATTATTGAGACAATTGTCAATATCATCAATTTTCACAACTCAACATCTTTATGAGGTACAACGAGAATTCAGATTAACAGACGACCAACTCAAATCACAAGTCTCATATTGTATGAAATACGGATTTACGAATATTAAAGAAACTTTGTATTTTTTAAAAAATATAGCCATGAAAAAAGGTTTTCCAGATTATGACAGATCAAAACTGCCTCCTCCTCAGAGACCAAAAAAATTAATTGACTTATTCATTAGAGGGAAGGAAATTACTGTTGTTTCTTACAGAATGGTATCTCCTGATAAATTATTAATTGAGTTAAACGAGGAGGATCAGAAACATATCCAAAAAATTAGAGAATGAAAGAATTAATTATTTATGCAGCTATTATCTTTGTTATATATGCAGCCATTATCCTTGTTATATTTGTTTGGGCTTACTTCGTATTAAAAAAATTAGAGAATGAAAACAACAACGCAACAACGAAAAAACGATCTCATTGAGAGCCTGTTACTACTCAAAAAAGAGACTGAGCTAATTATTTCTGAGCCTAAACTCATATCAAAGATCAACCGTATCAATGCAGGGATCCGGGCGTATACTTACCGATGCTCAATTTGTAGACATGACCGGATAAAAGGTTGTCCCTCTGATTGTATTTTCGGGATAAATAAATCATGTAAGAATTACTTTTGGCATCCTGATCTCGATACAGCAAAGAAAAAAGACTTTGAAATAGCTCTCGAATTCCTAAATCTTGCTATCCCTGAACTCCAATCCCTTCCTGAGTTTTGTTTTTCAGAGAGTTACGTTAAGAGCCTCAGGAAAGTATTTAAAAACCTTGACGACATTTTCAAAGAAGGATTCAAAAAGCCTCCAAAAGAGAGAAAGCCTCGATTAAAACAAAGTATCTATAACGATAAAATATCAATTTAACACACCTTAATAATCGCGCGCGGTTAATTATTTACTATTAAGTTTATTAATATAGTTTTTATTTTGTATATTGCAATAGGAATTTATCAGTTATTACATTTTAAAAAATCTAAAAAATGAAAGAATTAATTTTTTTGGTTGGATTTAGGTAACAAAAATCAATTTGGTTTCCCGGGAGATTCTCAGTCTCTCGGGTTTTTTTATTCGAAAATGTTTTATATCTTTGATATCATATTGCGCGATAGAGCAGCGGCCAGCTCGCAAGGCCCATAACCTTGAGGTCGGAGGTTCGAATCCTCCTTGCGCTACAAAAACCCCCAAAGAAGGGGGATAGAAGTATCCGCGGAACATGCTATCCCCCAAGAAAACCGAGAAAGCTCCCCGGTGATATCGCCGGGGTTTTTATTTGTATTCGCTTTTCATTACCTTTACTTTTAAAATTAGAAATCATGCCAGCACCAAAAGGACATCCTCTCTGGCCCTCACTTGAGAAATTTAGAAAGCCAAAAATATTCAAAACTCCGGAGGACTTACTC
>CAZUOC010000132.1:0-4429 GCA_964622335.1 uncultured Ignavibacteriaceae bacterium | reverse complement strand
AATTTTCAGACAAAACCTTGAGGGAGGGCTTTCCGGAGGCTTTAATGCTATGCTCGTTGCAAGGAAATTAGGTATTCAAGATAGGGTCCAATCTATCATAGATGATAAGAGAAAGGAAATCGACGATCTATTTCCCCCTGATGAGGAATTAATTGACGAAAATGTCAAGACAGATAAACCCTAATTTAAAACATCTCGCAACAAATAGAGCTAATGGAATGCGAGGATCTATTCTTGAGGGATCGAGCCGATCTGTCAAAACATGGTCCTCAATTGAATTCCTGAAATTGATTTGCTCGCGCTACGAAACGAACGCAACAATCAACATCATTAAGGAAACAAACGAATCATTCAAATCAACTCTATACGACGATTTTAATAGGCTTTTCCCGATATTCGGAATCCCGTCTCCCTTTGATGGAATGAAAGAAGTACGTACTTTCTTCCTCTTTGGTAACAGAATTAACCTCCTGGGAGCCGATAAGCCGTCCAAATTTCATGGAGCCTCATGCGATTACTTCTGGATTAACGAAGGTCTTGATATAGAACAGGACATTTTCGACCAACTAGAGCAACGATGCAGAAAATTTTGGTGGATTGATTATAATCCCAAAGTCTCAGACCATTGGATTTATGATCGGGTCATCCCCAGGGATAATGTATCATTTCTCAAAACTACATTCAGGGACAATCCTCACATTTCAAAACCTGAGCTTGATAAGATACTCAGCTATGAGAATACTCCTCACAATCAACAACAGGGAACCATCGACGAATACAAATGGAAGGTTTACGGCCTTGGTGAACGTTGCGCACCTGAGGGACTTGTATTTCCTTACGTGACATGGATCAATTACTTTCCTGAAACCGTTGAGCGTGTGTTCTATGGCCTTGATTTTGGCTATACAAATGATCCGACTGCCCTTGTTAAAATTGGGGTCAATGGGAAAAACATCTATCTGAAAAATATGTTTTATGTTCCGGTTGACAATGCAGACCTATTGACAAAAGTTATTAACAGACTTATTCCAGAGGACGCAACAATTTGGGCCGACTCTGCCGATCCGGGAATGATCGGAGACTTACAACGCAATGGCTTAACGGTTATCGGGGCGAAAAAGTTTCCAGGATGCATCAATTATCGGATTGATATAATTAAGAGATTTAAGATCCATATTGTTCGCGATCTCAATTTCAGAAAAGAACAAGAGAATTACCGATATCGTGTTATACAGGGAATAAAACTCAATGAACCTGAGGACAAATGGAACCATCTTTGGGATGCAACCGGTTACGCATGTCAACATGAGCTGCGCCCTGAGTAATAATTCATAAATTTTAACTATCTTAGTATCATGATAACAGCAACAAACGAGGACTGCATGAATCTCATGTCTCGCTATCCTGATAAGTATTTTGATTTGGCTATTGTAGATCCACCTTACGGAATAAACTTCGATGGTAATACAACGGTAAAAGCCAAAGGAGGCAAAGCAAGAACATTTTCAAATACACAACACCACGATAAAAAAGGATGGGATACTGAAAGACCAACGGAAGAATACTTTACCGAACTGCAAAGAGTAAGTAAAAATCAAATTGTGTGGGGTGGAAATTATTTTGCTGATTTATTACCACCAAAGAAAGGGTGGATTTTTTGGGATAAAAAGATAACGAATGCAAATAATATGAACTTTAGTGATGGTGAACTTGCTTGGAGTTCGTTTGATTGCATATTGAGAAGATTTAAATATGACTGGATAGGCTTTGGGTACTTAAATAACCCGCAAAAAGAAAAAAAAATACACCCGACACAAAAGCCAGTACAGTTATATAAATGGATACTTGAAACTTATGCAAAAGAAGGAAGCAAAATACTTGACACCCATTTAGGTAGCGGAAGCATAGCAATAGCATGTCATAAATTAGGCTTTGACCTTATTGCCTGTGAGATTGATAAGGAGTATTTTGACGCTTCAATGAAAAGGCTCAAAATCGAACAATCACAACTTACAATTTTCTAATAGTTAATAATTGAGTTTGCATTTGGCAATTATATTTTGTTAATTTTGTCAAACTACCTTCTCGAATGGGCAAAATTACTGATTGGGTCAAAAAGACGTTCACTTACGCCACGCATCCCGAACTCTGGGGTAATTCATTCTTCTATCCTGTTGGACTCTTATCGTCTCTCAATTGGGGAGATAATACTGAGCAACAAAACCTTAAAGATTTCATGGAGGTCCCTGAGGTCAATGCTGTTATCAATTACCGGGCATGGGCGCAAAGCCTTGTTGAACTTGATTGTCTAAGCATAACAACAAATAAACCCGTCGCAAATACAGATCCCCTGGTTAAGGTATTCAGGAATCCGAATTGGTTTCAGACCCAAAAGGAACTATGGCGACAAACAGAACTATTCAGATGTATTTTCGGGAATGAATATTTATACTTTTTGACTCCCGTAGGTATGCCAAAGAGCTATAAGGCTATGTTTACCCTTCCTCCTCAATACACGAAAATCATTTACCCACCAAAACCAATCCCATTTTTTTTACTTTCTGAGCCACAGGAAGGATTGAGATACGAATATACCTGGCAGGGCGAACAAAAAAAAATTGACTACAATTCTATTTTGCAATTGAACGATAACAATGTCGATCAAAAACCCGAAAACTACCTGAGCGGAACCTCAAAACTAAATCCATTGAAGGTAAATATCAGGAACATTCGAGCTTCCTATGAAGCACGAAATGTCATTTTAGAAAATAGGGGAGCGATTGGAATTCTATCGAATAATGCAAAGGACGGAATAGGCGCAAGTATGCCAATGAATCCAAAAGAGAAAGAGCGAGTTCAACAAGAGCTCACGAAACATGGAGTCATGAAAGGTCAATATAAATACATCATGACAAACCTCAATCTAAAATGGACACAGATAACAACCGATTTGGATAAGTTGAGGGTATTTAAGGAGGTACTTGAGGATTTCAAAATGATTTGTGTTGAATACGGCACACCTTATGAAATATTTGCCGGCACTGATGTAACCTATGAGAATAAAGAAAAGGCCGAAAAACAATTCTATCAAGATACAATCATCCCGACAACAATCGAAAGGGTGAAAGCAATAAACGATTTCTTTGGATTGGAGTCAAAATCATGGCGATTGGTAGGATCGTTTGATCACCTGCCATTATTCCAGGAAGATTTGAAAGAGCGAAGCGAGGCTCTTAATACGCTGGTTAGCGCTCTCAATGTTGCGCTAATGGACGGGGCAATCAACATTGATCAATACAAAGACGAATTGCAAAAATTTAACATAAAGAAAAACAATGACAAAAGAACAGCCAACAGTGAATAAGGAAGCTCTTAAACGATCAATTGAAAAGAAGAAAAAGGCTTTGAAGGACAATAAAATTGTAAGAAAATGAAAATAATACTCCCTGATTTCAAGGACAAATCAGAACTTTTCAAGTTTCTGCACTTGAATAAATCAACTCTGATAGCTCAGAAAAAGAGCGAGATCAAATATGCCGATGCTGTTGAGTTTGTTCCTATGCTCATAGGGCTCAGTCCAGAGGGAGGAGCATTCAAAGCTAACGAACCGATCAAGAATCCTCCTGACATACTCAATACGGAACTGGTTATCAATACAACGAATTTAATGGATAACCATGACGATGTCCATCTACCTGGTATTTGGGATAAGTCTGTCAAAGAGAATAGGGATATAATGCATGTACAGGAGCATAAATCAGGAGAATTTCAATACATCATTTCAGATGGTAACGATTTGAAAGTTTATGTAAAGCAATTTGAATGGAAGGAACTCAATGCAGATTATCCGGGATTCACTCAAGCCCTTATGTTTGATTCAAAAGTAAGAAAAGAGAGAAACCCTTTCATGCATGAGCAATATGCAAAAGGATATGTCAAACAACATTCGGTCGGCATGCGATATGTTCAACTTGCCCTTGCTATAAACGATAAGAAATATGGTGCTGAGTTCGAAGTGTGGGAGAAATATATTGATGAGATTGCCAATAAAGAGAATGCCGAGGAGCTTGGTTATTTTTGGGCTGTCAGAGAGGCGAAAGTAATCGAAGGAAGCGCCGTTCCAAAAGGTAGTAACTGGATAACTCCAACAAGATTTAACGATAAGTCAAAGCCGTCAGAGGACACTTTGCTTTCAAATAAGAAGCCGTCAGAGGACACTTCGAGAATGATTAATATTAGTAAACTTATTAACGAACTAAAAAATTAAATTATGCACAATCTATTTTTCAATAAAAAAGGAGGCCTTAATATCTTCGGATTTTTCCAAGCCATTTTTTTGCCATTAATCATGGCTATTAGTTATGTTGATGGCGATGACAAAGGAGGTGGATCAGGAGGAGATTTAACGCCTGAACAGGAACTTGCAAAG
>CAZUOC010000131.1:0-6192 GCA_964622335.1 uncultured Ignavibacteriaceae bacterium | reverse complement strand
TGAAAACACAATAGAACGCGCCAAAGAAAATATAGAAACAATAAAAAATACAATTGAAAAAAGAGAAAATGCCATTGAGAATTTTACCAAGGAAGCATCTTCACTTACTGAAGACATAATGTCCGGTGAATCGACGAAGGTTGAACTTGAAGAAGTAAAAAAGCAGCTTTTATTGGAAGAAGAAAAGATCGAAGCAGAGTATAATGAGATAAGAGCAAAGATTAGCGATATTGAGAATGAACAAAGCAACTTAAGAAAAGAAAGGGAAGAAATTCTCGACGCAATTCACTACAGCGAAATGAAATTGAATGAGCTCGGAATAAAAATAGAAAACCTGAAAGAGCATATTAAAGAATCCTATTCGCTTGCTCTTGAAGAAAAAATATTTGATGATCTTGATGCGTTTGATTTTAGCCAAAGAACGGAAGAAGTAAACACATTAAAAACACAAATAAAAAATCTTGGTCCAATCAATCTACTTGCATATTCGGAATTTGAAGAAGAAAAACAGCGCTTTGACTTTCTTTCAAAACAAAGAGACGATCTTCTTCATTCCGAAGCTGACATAGCGAAGACAATAGAAGAAATAAATATTACGGCGCAATCTCTTTTTATGGAAACATTTGAAAAGATAAGAGATAATTTCATCAAGGTTTTCAGAAGTTTGTTTAATCCCGGCGATGAAGCAGATTTGAGACTTGAGGACAATGTCGATCCGCTTGAAGCAAAAATAGAAATTATAGCAAAACCAAAAGGGAAACGTCCAACTTCAATTGAACTTCTTTCAGGAGGAGAAAAAACCTTAACAGCCATTGCCCTTTTGTTTGCTATTTATCTCGTAAAACCAAGTCCTTTCTGTGTGCTCGATGAAATTGATGCTCCACTCGATGACGCCAACATAGACAGGTTTGTAGTTGTAACACACAATAAGCGTACAATGGAAGCTGCCGATACTTTATATGGAGTTACAATGCAGGAAGAAGGTATTTCAAAGTTAGTTGCCGTAAGATTTAATGAGGATTTATTGGTCGCCTCCTGACAATCCTTTTCATTATGAAAAAAGAATTTAAAATATTTATAGACTTTGATGGAACAATTACAACTACAGATGTTGGAGAAGCAATCTTTCGTCAGTTTGGAAATACAGAAAAAGTAAATAAGATTATTGAAAATCTACTGAACGATAAAATCTCTGCAAGAGAAAGCTGGATTGAATTGTGCAACAATGTTGAAAGTATTACTAAAAAAGAACTGGATGATTATATAGACCAGATGGAAATTGACTTTACATTTACAGACTTTATTTATTTCTGCAGAGTAAATGAAATCGATCATTATATACTTAGCGACGGCTTTGATTATTATCTGGATAGAATTTTAACCCAAGAAAACCTTGATGTGGAATATTTTGCAAATTCTTTATCGCTTTCCGGTAATAAACTGATTCCGTCTTTTCCTTATCTCGATTTTGATTTTTCAAGTTCGGCTAATTGTAAAAGGAATCATATTATTAATCATAGCAGCGATGATGATTATACTGTCTTTATAGGTGATGGGAATTCAGATAAATACACAGTTCAATATTGTGATTTCATTTTTGCAAAAGGTGACTTGTTAAAATTCTGTGAGAAAGAACGAATATCCTATTTTCCCTTTAATAATTTTGATGATGTAAAACAGATAATGACAAAACTTCTTTTAAAGAAAAGATTAAAGAAACGTCACCAGGCAGAACTGAAAAGACGCGAAGCTTATATACAGGAATAACCCGACTAAATGAACAGCAAATCTTTATCCAATTTATTTTTTAAGTACAGGAGTTATACCCCGCTTCCTTTTATTGTAATTATGTTGATTTATGAAAACGCAAATATCTGGAGCCTTATAGTAGGTTTTATAATTGTAATAATTGGTGAATCCATTAGACTCTGGGGTGTAAGCTGGGCTGGAAGTGAAACTAGAACGACTGATAAACCCGGGGGGAGTTACCTTGTTATAAGCGGACCCTTTGCTCATTTGCGAAATCCACTTTACCTGGGTAATATATTAATTTATGCAGCAATTGGAATAATGTCTTTTGCAATTTTTCCATACCTTCAGATTTTTGCCCTGGCTTTTTTCTTTGTTCAATATTATTTCATTATAAAAAGTGAAGAAGAATTTCTTATAAAAGAATACAGTGACCAGTACAAAGAATATTCTGCAAATGTTCGCCGTTTTATACCGAGGATTACTTCTTACAAAGTTCCCGGTTTAAAGCAGCCTTCTTTCAAACTTAAGGCGGGATTCAAGTCTGAAAGAAGAACTTTGCAAGCGATAAGTATTATTGTAATTACAATTTTCCTTCTCTGGTTTATAGGAAGGGCTTGATTGCATGAATGCAGGGATGCATGAAAAATATTTTAATAATTCATTCAAAAGTTCATGCAATCATGCATTCATGCAGCCCTGCGCTTTTGTTTGCATTATGGAAGATCTTTTCATTCAAAAATTTTGATGGAAGGGAACGAACGAAATATTATGATAATTGCAGGCGAAGTTTCGGGTGATTTACTTGGTGGTGAGCTTTCCACAGAACTGATGAAGCTTGATAATAAAATTAAGCTCTTCGGTATTGGTGGAGATAAAATGAAACAAGCCGGAGTAGAAATTATTTGTCATATAAACAGGCTTGCATTTCTCGGCTTTGCAGAGGTTATCAGGCATATTCCCTTTGTAAAGAAAGTACAAAGTGATCTTATTAAAGTGATAAAAGAAAAAAATATTATAAATATTATTATGATCGATTACCCCGGTTTCAATCTTAATTTTGCTAAAAAGATTAAACCACTCGGAGTTAAGATTCTTTATTATGTTTCTCCCCAGATTTGGGCATGGGGAATCGGAAGAATGAAAAAAATTAAATATCTCGTTAGAAAAATGTTTGTTGTTTTTCCCTTTGAAGAAGAATTATATAAAGATGATGGAGTCGATGTTGAATTTGTCGGTCATCCTCTGCTCGATAGAATAAATAGGTATGAATATTTATCTAAAGAAAAATTCTTTGAAAACTATGATCTCGATCCGGAAAAAGATATTTTACTTATTCTTCCCGGAAGCAGGAAGTTTGAAGTTGAGAAAATTTTCCCTGCATGCATAGAAGCCGCAATAAAATTGAAAAAAGAATTTAATCTTCAAATTATTGTTGCCGGAGCTTCGAATATTGAGGAAAAATTATTCGCCGAGATTTCTCCACTATGTGAATACAAAATCATTAAAGACAAAAATTATGAATTGATGAAATATTCTAAGGTTGGAATAATTAAATCCGGCACATCTACTTTAGAATCGGGATTATTCGGGTTGCCGATGGTTATAGTTTATAAGACAAGTTCATTGACATATTTTATTAGTAAAAATCTTGTAAGACTAAAAAACATTGGAATGGCGAATATAATTTTAGGTGAAAATGTTGTCCCGGAATTAATTCAACATAACGTTAACCCGGAATCAATTTACAGCGAAGTCAAAAAGATTTTATCAGATAATGTTTTGCTTGATTCAATCAAAAGAAAACTTTTGACAATTAAAACAAAATTAGGAAGTGAAGGAGCTGCAAAAAGAACAGCCCAATCAATATATTCTTTATTAAATGAAGGCTAGAAAGTTAAGACAGGATTTTCTTCGTTTAGTCGGGCAGTATTTAATTAGTATGGCCGTAAGTGTTCTTTGTAAAACTTTAAGAGTAACTATAACAAACAGCGAGGCTTTAAAACAACTGTCAAAGGAAAACAAAAATTATATCGTTGCTTTCTGGCATGGAACAATGCTTCTTTCCTGGTATTTGAACAGGAATAAGAATGTTGCAGCTTTAACAAGCAAGAGTAAAGACGGTGATTTACTTGCGAGACTTTTGAAAAGCTGGAACTACCAGGTTATCAGGGGATCGAGTTCTTCCGGCGGTGAAATTGCTCTGGGAATTATGATTGATTATGCGAAGAATAAAAATTCGATTGCAATAACTCCCGATGGTCCGCGAGGTCCGGCAAAAAAGCTTAAAGCCGGTGCAGTTGTTACAGCAAAAAAAAGCGGATTACCTTTGGTTCTTCTTGGTGTTGGTTATCAAAAGAAAAGAGTGCTGAAGAACTGGGATAGTTTCCAGGTTCCTTCTTTTTTCAGCAGAGCAAATGTTATTTATTCTGAGCCGATTTATGTTGATAAAGATCTTGATTACAATGAAACTTCCGAAATAATAAGTATGTGCGAGGCGAAACTGAATGAACTTCAGGTCAAGGCAGAAAGATTTTAAGCTTGCACACGGCAGGTATTAAAGAAATATAATAGATGTACTTTTTAAGAATTATATCGTTTCCCTTTGTTGCAGTTTATTTTCTTGTAATCAGAATTAGAAACCTGTTCTTTGATAAGAATATTTTTACCAGTAAACGTGTTAATGCCAAAGTTATATCTGTTGGCAATATAACAACCGGAGGTTCCGGTAAAACGCCGTTGGTAATATTTTTAGCCGATCTTTTGAAGCAAGCAAAGAAAAAGGTTGGTGTGTTAAGCAGAGGCTACGGGCGTAGAACATCAGGTTATAAACTTGTTGGTGACGGTAAAAAAATCTTTGCTTCAGTTGATGAAGTAGGAGATGAAATTTTTTATACAGTAAATGAGTGTAAAATTCCTGCAGCTGTATCTGAAAATAGGTATAAAGGTGCAGAGAGATTAATTAAAGAAACTGGTATTAATACTATTCTGCTTGATGATGGATTTCAACACAGATGGATTCACAGAGACATTGACATTTTAATATTCGAGCAAAAATATTTAAGTGAATCAAGTTTTCCAAATCATGTTTTACTGCCGACAGGAAATTTGAGAGAACCTTTTGATTCTGTTAAAAGATCTAGTGTCGTTGTCCTAAACCGGAAGTTTTCTTCAAAAACAGAGATTCCCAATGAGTTAAGGGAATATTTTGAAAAGAAAGAAGTGTTTACTGCTTATTATAAAACAATCGGTTTTGTTGATATGAAAAGGAAAACAGAATATGGAATAGAAGATTTTCGGGAGCAAAAAAGCCTGGTAGTTGCAGGGATTGCAAATCCTTTTTCTTTCCTAAATATATTGGAGCAGGCAGAGGTTGATACAAAGAACAAAATAATGTTTGTAGATCACAAGGATTATTCAATAAAGGATATTCAAAAAATCAGGAAAGAATTTTATGCAACAAATTCTCATTCAGTTGTAACGACACAAAAAGATGCAGTTAAGCTGATGGAATTTGCAAAAGAACTCGACGATATAGATATTTTTTATCTTAAAATAGAACTTAAACTTGATGAAGAAGAAAGATTCAAAGAATTTATACTAAATAATTTGAATTGATAAACGATGTCATCAAAAAACTATACTAAACACAAAGATCGGAGGATGATTAAATAATGTCCAAGCAAAAAAAATATGTTTACTTTTTCGGCGGTAAAAAAGCCGACGGTAAATCTGAAATGAAAGCTCTTTTAGGAGGTAAAGGTGCAAACCTTGCGGAGATGGTTAATATCGGGTTACCAGTACCTGCCGGATTTTCAATAACAACGGAAGTATGTACATACTATTACGGTAATCATAAAAAATATCCAAAGGAATTAAAAGCACAGGTTCAGGATGCACTTAAAAAAGTCGAGCAAATTATGGGTGCTAAGTTCGGTGATGCTAAAAATCCTTTGCTGGTTTCGGTAAGAAGCGGTGCAAGAGCTTCTATGCCGGGTATGATGGATACGGTTCTTAATCTTGGTTTGAATGATGAAACTGTTAAAGGATTAATCGGGAAGACTAACAACGAGCGTTTTGCTTATGATTCTTACAGACGTTTTGTTCAGATGTACGGCGATGTTGTGCTTGGATTAAAACCCGAATCAAAACTTGAAGAAGATCCTTTTGAAGTTATTATCGAAAGGAAAAAAGAGTCTAAAGGAGTTAAGCTCGATACAGAACTTACAACTGAAGATTTAAAACAGCTTGTTGAAGAATTCAAAGCGGCAATTAAAGAAAAAACCGGTTACGACTTTCCAACCAATCCGATGGAGCAGCTTTGGGGTGCAGTTGGCGCTGTGTTCGGATCCTGGATGAACGACAGGGCAATTACTTATCGTAAACTTCATGCAATTCCAGCAGAATGGGGAACAGCTGTTAATGTTCAGTCGATGGTATTTG
>CAZUOC010000130.1:0-6240 GCA_964622335.1 uncultured Ignavibacteriaceae bacterium | reverse complement strand
CTGAAAAGGGCTGGCTCCAATTAGCTCACGGTGCAAGAAACACAGCCGCAGGCTTGCGTTATGTTCTTTACATGTTCTTAACAGACTTGAAAAAACCGAATAAAGTTATTGCAAAACCAGGTGGATACTTTCTGGCTCCCGAAGGTGATGAAAGAGTCGGAGATGTTTCGAACGTAGCATTCAGCAATGGATGGGTAAAAAAAGATAACGGCGAAGTACTTATTTATTATGCTTCAGCAGATACAAGAATGCATGTCGCAGCTTCAACAGTTGATAAGCTTTTGGATTATGTTTTAAACACTCCTGAAGATCCCCTGAGAAGCTATGCTTGTGTAGAGCAAAGAAATAAGTTAATTAAAAAGAATTTGGAACTTATGAAAGATTGAAAACTTTCTCATAATGTTCTCCTTATGCCATACAAATTAAAGCAGTTTGTATGGCATTTTTTTTATTTTTATCTCATTTCAAAGGCTTCTAACTATAACAAACATTAATGTTGAACACCTACGGTGTTCTATAACGAGGTGGGGGTTTTCTGTTCTACAAATATTGAATCCCTACGGGATTCCAAGAGCTATCCCGCTTCGCGGGATAAATGTTTGTAATAATAAACGCCTGAACACTAAGAACCCCATAGGGATTCAACAAAAATGTAATAAAAGTCAATTTCTATATCTAAAAAGTAACTATCATATACTTTCCCCAACCTTTTCCCAGTGCTTAATAAACTCATCAAAATTATTTTTTTGTTTTTCGAATTCTTTATTTGTTTTCATTAGTTGGTAATCCTCGTCAGCTAACATTTTAATGCAATTCATTAAAGCTCTTCCTGTGTGATACGTTCCTTTCCAGATACTGCCTTTAGGTTCTGTTTTATAAAAAGGTTCTTTCTCCAAACTTCCCCAAAACCAATCGCCATATTCATTATCGAGTAAATATTTTTTTACATAATCCCATTGCTGCAAGAACAACTCATAATATCTTTTCTCTTCAGGAAATATTTTAGAAAAAAGAAGAAGTGCATTTAATCCTTCAGCTTGTGCCCACCAGACTTTAGTATTTTTAATTATTCCGCATTTTCCATCTTCCTCAAAATAATAGCCTTCATCAAAAAAGCCGGCACTCGATTTATCCCAGCCATTTTCAATAGCATGATCAACCATTTGCTTTGCTTTTTTTAATGTCATAACATCATTTTCTAATCCAAGTGCATGCGAACCTTCAAGCATAAGAAAAGCAGTTTCATAATCGTGCCCGAATGAAACATGATCTAATCTATAATTCTTTTTCCTTATTTCTTCCAGCGCATCTCTAAAAGAAACAGGATTCCATTTATAATCAAAGAAAAGATTAAGATATCCTTTCTCTGTTGCAATAACATCTCTTATTAATAATAGAATATTTTTTAATCTCTCATAAAGTTTGGGCGATTTCCAAACATTATACAACTCAGTGTATGCTTCCAAAAGATGAATTGAAGAATTCTGATCTTTGTATCCAACTTCAACTGCATCGGAAGCTTTTGTTTTGTATTCCGAATCTTTATGAAATGGAATCCCCTGCCTCGTTAAAAACTGGAAGTATCCGTTCTCTTTTTTATCGGCTGATTTATCTTCAATCCAATTAAACACTTCTTTACCAAAATTTAATACTTCATCATCATTTGTTATCTCATATAAAGCAGCAAGAGCAAAAATACCGTAAGCATTACCGTAGATTCTTTTTTCATCAAAATAACCTTCAACATCCGACATCCCCCCTTCCCTGTTTCTTATCTGGTAGAAACCGCCAAATTCATTATCCCACATTGTGTTTTTCAAAAATGTGTAACCGTGATAAGCCTGGTTCTTAAAAACTTCTTCATTCAAGAAAGAACTGACTTTCGATAAGGTCCAGACGTGCCGTGCTTGCGTAACAATCATTTTCTCCTGTTGAGAAAGAATCTTCCAATCATAACTGATATTGGAAAAATATCCGCTGTATTTCTCATCGAGAACAAGAGGATACCAATTTTTTAAAATGCCGTCTTTCAGGCTGGATAAAAACTCATTCAAAATATTTTCATTGCCCATTGATTTTTTCTAACTCCAATAAGAAAATAAGATGAAATAAAGTTTATGAATTCTGTTGGTCAAAATAGAGATTTAGCTTTTGTACTCCCCCTATTTTCTGCAGATCATCAATAATATATTTGCTGTCTAAGCTCTTTTTTATTCTCAGATAAAAAGTATAATCAATTGTGTTATCGGGATTAGTGCGAATATTAATAATCTCATAATTAATACAGTATCTTGAAAGTATTTCTGAGAATTCATCGCCTAAAGGATTTCCATTCGAATAACCAAACTGAAGAATATACTGGTTGGAACGAAAATATCTGAAATTCGATTTTGTAAAAATAATAAGTATTAAACCTATTATTATTGTCCCGGCTATTGCTGCTTTATGGTATCCCACCCCTGCCGCCATTCCAATCGCAAGTCCGAGAAAAATATAAACAATATCAATTGTATCTTTTATTGCAGTTCTGAAACGAATTATTGAAAGTGCTCCGACAAGTCCAAAGGCACGTGCCAGGTTATTTCCTATAACCATAATTACTAATGATGTAATAGTTGAAAGGAAAACTATCGAATGTGCAAAGCTTTCGGAGTATCCTGTCCCTTTATAAGTGTACCTGTAAATCATAGAAATTACAAAACTACAGATCAGGCTTACTAAAATATTGCCTATAATTTCAGATAAATTTGGAGAGAAAACGTTTACAGACTGTAGATTTTCAAGCATTATTTCCCAGGATTAAATAGAATGAATTAAGATTCTGTTTTTTAAATGCCAATCGATGCAAAGAGCATACTTTGAAAGGGATTCTTTTCTGAGATTATATTTATTAATTAAAACTGGGACCCATGATGGTATAACCTTATTATATTTAACCTCCAGAATAAAATGAGATGGAAAAAGTATTTCCATATCTGCCTCTTGAAACAGATCATCAAATGTATCGGTTAAAAAGCTCCTGATATTCATATCTAAAGTAACTCTTAAACCGGAACCAAACTTACATTCGAAAGCTTCCCTTTCGTAAACAATATTTATTTTGGGCTCGAGCTTATCTCTAGATAAATAAAACAAAAAATTCCGTGCACTTTTTAATATGTTATTATATTCAACCGTGTGATTCATTATTTTAGTCTTTTCTCAGCTCTTAAGAAAATTATATAATTCAGAATATAAGAGCAGTGCCCTATCCTTCGAAATAAAATTGTTTTCTTTCCTTTTAATTTCTGTGAATACAGCTGAATCTTTAGAAAAATTATTATAACCTCTTATTCTGAATTTATTTCTAACCTTCAAGCCGGCTAATTTTTCATAGTAAGAAGTCAGAGAATGTGTGTCTAAATAAATACTGCGAACTGTATATTGTTTTAATTCTCTTGATTCAGAATAAGAATCGTGAACAAGGTATGGTTTTAAATCATTCACAAGCTCATTCTTTTTTTCAAAAGGGAAAAGATATTTACATTCTAATCTTGACATCTAAGTAATTAAAAACCTTCTGATATATTCAAAAAAGGATATCTCTTTAATGCTTAAATAACTTTCTTTAATCATTCCAGGTAGAAGTTTTCTATCTTTGTTATTAATCTTTATAGATATAAAGGCTACTTGTTGATTATTTAATAATTTTACTTCACGAGAGATGGCAATTATTAAGCCAGAATAGTCTTTATCCAAATCATCAATCCTTAATTTTAGAGTTTCCCCTATCTTTAATAAGCTAAGGTCCTCTATTTTTACAGGTGTATGAAGAATAATCTCTTCATCATTAACTAACGACATTAAAGTATCGGGAGAAAAAACACTTGTCAGGTACCCTGTAATAGGAGCAGTTACTGTGAGCCCTTTTTGTCTTTCCTTTATTAATCTCAGTCTTGAACTAAAAGAGTTTATTTGTGACTTAAGTAAATTTATTTCTTCACTCTTTACACCAGTGGATAAATTTTCAAGCTGGGCTTTATATATTTTCTTTTCAATCTCAAGTAAGTCGATAATCCATTTTTGTGTTTCCAATTCCTGTTGTGAACTGAGACCTTTCTCATACAATGCTTTTTCTCTTTTAAACAGCACTTTTTGTTCAGAGATTTTCTCTTCAGTATAACTTAATCTTGCCTGAGCTTCTCCGATTAAAGATTCTTTTTCCCCACTGTTTTGCGATTCTAAACTGGCTTTTGCAACTTCAAGCTCGCCTTCAATTGTTGCTAAGCGATCTTTAACATCGCTCGATATTATTGAAACAACGGTGTCTCCCTCGTTTACTAATTTCTTTTCATCATTAAAAGAAAATTTCAAAGAAACATATTCACCTCTTTCAAACAAATTAAGATTATATTGAACAGTCCGCCCTTTTGTATAATCTATAACACTTGAAATTATTTGCCCGTTGTCTCCCTTTGTTAAAATCCATTTTTCTTTTGGAAAAACTTCACAAATTGTCTTAATTGTAAGATCCGGTTTAATAAGCAGGTTAAGGATAAGTATTAAGAAAATTGCTAATACAATTATTGAAGGAAATAAATATTTTTTTTTGCTTGAATAAACCATTTTATATTATATAAAAATTTAACAATTTCTTAACACACCATTTCTCAGTTTTATACTTAATAAGAACACTTACTCTTTTCGTCATTTTAGGCTAAGATATGAATCGTGATTTGTTTATTCCTCTTTGAGCCACCGGCATTAGTAACAGAATTTAAACTATTAAGTTAAACCCTTTTTAATTTAGATTCAATGAAAAGTGGGGGGGGGTATAAAGATGAGATTTTATAAAAATAACAAAGTTCAAAAACTCTTGCTAGTTCTTGATCATCCGTTTCATTTCTACTCTCTAAGATATCCAAATAACAGTCGATTTTATTAGAACTTTTCTACATACATTTATTAGTTGACAAATAAGAACTATTAATAATTATGTGCAATAAATATTAAGCTATACTAATCTGAAAAGCTTTTGTAGAAAAACACAGGTGATATACTTAGCTATTTATTAGATATAAGTTTTGATATATATATGAGATATATATTTTCTCAATCATAAGAAACCGTTTTACTGAAAATGATAAGCGTAAAGCTCAATAGCTCTGTAACCAACTAAAAATGGTTTATCCTGGCGGCATATATATTGATAAATCTTACTAATTCTATAACCCTGAGATATGATTAAAATCTTAAATATATTCTACTAACAGATAAGGGGAACTTATGAAAAAGTTCATTACCAAATATGTTAAGATCTGTCCTAAAACTTTTAGATTCAAAGGATTCAGGCAGGTTAATGGTCTAGCCAAATTTATACTGCCTATTGTTGGATTTCTTGCTTTCCTCTGGATAATCTCAAGAGTAATTACAAAACCAAGCAGAATAAATTACCCGTGTGTAAGAGCTGCAATGCCATTTGCAGCCGGGTTCCTTCAAAATATTATGTTCTTTTTAATTTCCTTATTTGCTTTTGGAAGGATAAAAAAAGTTACTTTTAAAAATCAATTTATCCTCGCTGCACTGCTTGTTACTTTCACAATCGGAGGGACATATCTTTCTGATAATGATTCTTCAGTTTATAAATTCCCCACTATTTACCGGGAAGCGAATGAACCAATGGGCATAGCACAAGGTATTTTCCCGGGAAGAGTTGTTTGGATGCACGACCCCGACGCAACAAATGAAGACTGTAATCCCAACGAATATGGAGACGGCTGGTTCCTGCCAAAAAACAACGATCAGGATGTAATTGATGAAATGTTATCAACCGGGTTGAAAAGTTTAACCGGTACTGCCAGTGATGTTGAAGCGTGGGATTCTATATTTATTTATCATAACAGAAATGTTGGCAAAGGCAAAGTAGGATATATGCCGGGAGAAAAAATTTTCATAAAAATAAATATGGTTAGCGGTTGGGGAGGTAATTATAATCCTACAGACTTATCTAAAGTAGAAAATGCATCTTATGGAATTGCCGAAACTTCTCCCCAGGTTGTTCTTGCTGCTTTAAGACAATTAGTGGACACAGCCGGTATACCCGAGGAGAATATTTATATTGGAGATCCGTTGAGACATATCTATAAACATTTATATGATTATTGGCATCCGGAATTTCCTGATGTCCATTATATTGACCACAACTGCTATACAAACTTAGGGCGTGAAGTTTTAGTATCTAGTGACTCTGCTAAAATTGTA
>CAZUOC010000129.1:2295-6264 GCA_964622335.1 uncultured Ignavibacteriaceae bacterium | reverse complement strand
TTCATGATATACTTTCTCCGGAAGGAACTTTGATTTTAAATCTGCCTGCTTATACTTGTACACGCTGGAGAAGCGGCATACACACACATAAAACTTTTAATGATCATGCCTGGACTTTTTATTTAACTGGTTCTCAGGCAAATAAAGAAATACAAAATTTACTGCCTATCGACCTATTGATAGAAAAATATTTCCAGATCTTGAAAAAAGAATATACCGGGGACAATTCAATATATATTTACGCGAAGAAATAAACAGCAGTTTTTTAACGCAAAAGGATCATCTTTTTAGTTTCAGTATAATCATTTACTTTCAATGAGTAAAAGTATACTCCACTTGGAAGATTTCTTGCATTGAAATTAATTTCGTGATTCCCGCTGCTCATCACTCTATTTATTAAAGTTTTAACTTTACGTCCAAGCATATCATATATTTTAAGTAAAACTTTTCCTCTTTCCGGCATGGTAAAACTTATATTTGTAGAGGGATTAAAAGGATTTGGATAATTTTGGGCCAAAGAATAATTAATTTCATTTTTGCTATATTCAACAGATACAGATGTGGAATCAGTCATTCCTATCATAGGTACTACTTGTGAAATACGTTCGCTCTTTTTATTCCATTGCAGGTATAAATCATCAATTTGCTCTCCTTCAGTTTCAGGTTTAAAAGTTACCTGGATTGTTGCACTGCTTTGTGCAGGAATTATTACTGGCAAAGTTAGACTTGCATGGAAAGAAGAATTTCTGTTGAGTAAACCGTTGATTTCTATTTGCTGATCTGAATTGTTTGTTATCTCGAGAGATTTAACAACTGAGTCCCCTGCCGAAATTGTTCCGAAAAATAAACTATCCGGATCAGTAACGAAAAGATTTGTTTTCCAGGGAAACTTGTGAACACGGTAATTTATTATTGTATCCGGAAAAGATATTTGAAGTTCAACAAATCCGTCAATACTTACTTCACTTATAGCAGGCTTCGACCATGAAGCCCAACCGATAATTGTATTTTGATTGCTTAATCTTCTAGTGCTTCCCATAAAATATGTATATGTAGAAGGGTCATTTCTAAATTCCCACACCAATTCTGCTGTTTTATTTACCTCATCCAGGTGATATTCAACTGCTCTGGAAAATTGTGGACTGTGAAGGTTTCCATTATCAAAAAGTGTAAGATTTCCATTAGGGAGTCTTCTAACATCATGTTGATGAGAAAATCCTATCGGGTCATTAATAAAAGTGAATTCATTATTCTTACAATATTCTCCTCCCAACCTCCAAATTATATTTCCCGTTTCCCTATTTATTTTTGTTACTTCATCTAAGTGCCGACTTGATATAATCAGGTTTCCGTCCATATCTGGCTCAATAGTATTTCCATGAATGTAATCAATTGTGCCCCCTTTAAGATCAATATCTTTTGTGGCGTCGGTAATTGGAATATGATCCAAACTTCGCCACTGGAAAACCATCTTTTTGTTATCATTTAAATTTAATTCTTGAATAACAAGTGCAATTACAGTAGCATTTGGATTTCCTCCTTCGACCACAGTATCCATTCCAACTTGTTCGTAGTCAAAGCTTTGTAAAAGAACATAACCACTATCTAATATAACTAACTCGTGTACATCAGTCGTATAACCGTTTTGCATTTGTAATGAGTCAATAATAGTATAGGAGCTATCTAAAAGATAATGTTGGTTAGGTCCATTTTCAAAGTAACTAAGCACCCCCGTTGGTTGTTTTTTAAAATCATATGTTCGTCCTCTGTGCATTTTCTTGTAGTAAACAGGTATTCCATAATTATCAGTAATAATATTATAAGTGGGACGTGAGGCAGGGAATATAAAAGGGGAAAAGAATAAAAAACCAGGTGAGGGATTATTATCTACATTAATGATAATCTTAGGAAAATCGGAAGGAAGAGAATCTTTTTGCAGTGTATAGGACTTTGATAAGCTGTTATTTTGATGAGATTCCATTTTTGAAACCCGGTTTTCGTAATTATATAAATCAGGATACAAAAGTTTATAATATTTTTCAGGGTTAGCCTTTAATTTTCTGTTCAAATTTATTTTAGAAGTTTCAAATGAATATTGTAATGCGGGAATTTCTTCTCTTGAAGCTGTTTTTAAACCTTCATTCAATTTAACTATGACTTTTTCACCATCTTCAAATTGTTTATCAGGTTTAAAGATTAATGTTTTACCTTTCTCAGCTAATATAACTTTGCCTGTATGTTTACCGCTTTTATTGCCGGTTACACTTAAAGCCGAATTTTTGTTTAATGCTGATTGGTCAAATGCGTTTCCAGACCTTATAATTATATTTGTTTCTGCATTGTTTAGTTTTGAAGAAGGAACAGGAGAAATATATTGAAACATTCCTGTATTAATATTTTGTGCAAAAGTAATATTGATATATAGCAGATTTGTCAGGAATATTATTGCTAAAGGTAATATGATATATCTGGAATTAAATGACATGTAAATATCTTTCTAACATTATTGATACAAAAATATAAATATAAGAAACCCTGTATTAAGAGAAAAAGCCTATAAAGTAGAAGCAATTAATGTTAAATGGCAAATATTTAAATTTATGGATTTTTATCTTACGGTTACAGTTTGTAAGATGATATTAAGTAATTAACTTATTTATATTTAGGCATGGATTTTAAGATAAGAAATATTTCTAAGTTTATTGTAGTTGGCGACCGTGTTTTAATTAGACCCGAAGAAGATTCAAACAGAACTTCAAGCGGACTCTTTCTTCCTCCGGGAGTTTCCGAAAAAGAGAAAATTCAAAGTGGATATGTTATTAAAGCTGGTCCCGGTTATCCCACAGCTACAAATGTCGAAGACGAACCATGGAAAGAATCTAAGGAACCGGTAAAGTATATTCCACTTCAGGTTAAAGAAGGTGACCTTGCAATTTTTTTACGTAAAGAAGCTTTTGAAATAGAATTTGAGAAAGAGAAATTTTTAATTGTCCCTCAAGCATCAATTCTTCTTCTGATCAGAAATGATTTCGGTTTATCGGAAGAATAGCCTTTTTAAGTCAACCATTTTCTTCTCATCTTATTTGAGTCATCGAAACGTCCAAAGAAAATTAGTCGTCTTTTTGTTATATTAAATAATTAAGACAAAATAAATGAAGGATAAAAATGACAGCAAATATTGAAATGATTAAAAAAAATTATTCGGAATACAAAGACAAGATTGCCTCAATCAGGAAAGTAATTAATCGTCCATTAACATACAGTGAAAAAGTATTATATGTTCACTTATGGGGTAAAATGGAAAAAGAATTTATGCGTGGGAAAGATTATGTTGAATTGGCTCCCGATAGAGTTGCAATGCAGGATGCAACTGCACAGATGGCTTTGCTTCAGTTTATGTCGGCAGGCAGAAAAACTACTGCTGTTCCATCAACAGTTCACTGTGATCATCTCATTCAGGCACAGGTTGGAGCTAAGGATGATCTATTAAGAGCTATTGAGGTAAATAAAGAGGTTTATGACTTCCTCGAAAGTATTTCTAAAAAATTTGGAATAGGATTCTGGAAACCGGGTGCAGGAATAATTCACCAGGTTGTCCTTGAAAATTATGCTTTCCCAGGTGGAATGATGATTGGAACAGATTCTCACACACCAAATGCTGGCGGATTGGGAATGATCGCAATCGGTGTTGGCGGGGCAGATGCTGTTGATGTTATGGCAGGAATGCCGTGGGAATTGAAATGGCCGAAAATTATCGGAGTAAAGTTAACCGGTAAAATGAATGGCTGGACATCTGCGAAAGATGTGATTCTAAAACTCTCAGGAATTTTAACTGTAAAAGGCGGGACAGGTGCAATTGTAGAATATTTTGGTGAAGGTGTTTCTTCGATTTCATCAACAGGCAAAGGAACGATATGTAACATGGGCGCTGAAATCGGCGCAACCACTTCTGTATTTCCTTTTGATGAA
>CAZUOC010000129.1:0-2195 GCA_964622335.1 uncultured Ignavibacteriaceae bacterium | reverse complement strand
GGACCTTGCATTGGAATGTGGAAAAGAATGGATATTAAAACCGGTGAGAGAAATACAATTGTAACTTCTTTCAACAGAAATTTTGCAAAAAGGAATGATGGCAATGCAGAAACCTTGGCATTTGTTGCGAGCCCTGAATTAACAACAGCTTTAGCAATTGCCGGCAGTTTATCTTTCAATCCTTTAACTGATGAATTGGAAAATGAAAAAGGAGAAAAGGTAAAACTTGATCCACCGACCGGAGAAGAATTACCTCCCAAAGGATTTGACAAAGGGGAGAGTGGTTATATTCCTCCGGCAAAAAATGGAGCCGAAATAGAAGTCGTTGTTAAACCCGATAGTGAGAGACTCCAACTTCTAAAACCGTTTGAACCATGGAATGGAAAAGATTTTACTGATCTCCCTATCTTGTTAAAAGCAAAAGGAAAATGTACTACTGATCATATTTCAATGGCTGGACCCTGGTTAAGATATAGAGGGCATCTGGATAATATTTCGAACAATATGTTCCTTGGCGCAATAAATGCTTTTACAGGAGATGCCGGTAAAACTAAAAATATTTTTACGGGCGAATACAAATCTGTTCCTGAAATTGCTCGTGCGTATAAAAAATATGGGCATGGCTGGGTTGTTATTGGTGATGAAAATTATGGTGAAGGTTCTAGTCGTGAACACGCTGCAATGGAACCCAGATTTTTAGGAGGAAGAGCAATCATTGTCAGAAGCTTTGCAAGAATTCATGAAACAAACCTTAAAAAGCAGGGAATGTTGCCTTTAACTTTTGCTGATCCGAAAGATTATGATAAAATTCAGGAAGAAGATAAAATTACTTTGAAAGTTTCTGAATTAACTTCTGAAAAACCAGTAAAAATAATAATCAACCATAAAGATGGTTCAACAGATGAAGCTTTGCTTAATCACACCATGAATAAAGCACAGATAAAATGGTTTAAAGCGGGTAGTGCTTTGAACTTAATTGCTAAAAGTCAGTAGAGAGTAAATTTATTATTACTTTAAGAGAATTAATTTTTTAACAGCTACAAAGTTATCTGCAATAATCCTGTAGAAATATACACCACTGGAAAGTTCGCTTGCATTAAATTCTACATTATAAAATCCGGGTTGCTGAAATTCATTCACCAAAGACTTTACTTCCTTTCCAAGTATGTCATAGACTTTTACAGAGACATATGATGATTTGATTATTCCATATTTAATATTCGTAACCGGGTTGAACGGGTTTGGGTAATTTTGGTAAAGAATATAATCAGCCGGGAGAGAATTTGTTTTATCTTCAACAGCATCAACAAAAACATCATTTTTACTGCCGGGAGTTCCATTGCCAAGTGACGCTGACCAGTTCTCTGCCAGGCCATTATCGAGGTCAGGATTTTTTAGAGAAAGGGTAGAGCCGTTTCCATCAGCTTCTGTTGGCCAGGGACCGCTATCACTGTAAGTTAAAGAATCAATTATGTTTAAATCGGCATCGAATATCCTAATCAGTTCTCCTTCCGCACTCAAACCAAAATTAAAATTGCCGATGTAGTTACTAACATCAGAGAAAAGAGGATGAAATAAATCTTCGTTATTGCAAAGAACAAGATATTTTCTTCCACCTAAAATTGTTTCTTCCGGAATAGTAAAGGAATGGTTATCCTCCGAATCTTTAAATATCCAGCCCGAAATATTTACAGCGGTGTCGCTATTATTATAAAGTTCGATCCAGTCTTCAGTATTAAAAGAGGATGATGAATTATAATTGATTTCGTTAATAACAATTTTGGGTGTGCTAAAATCCGTATCTATTTCAAAAAAGGCAGTTAAATTGACCATACCGGAAGGATTAACTGTAATTTTATCTTCACTTGTTAAATTACTCCCTTCCCATCTTACAAACCTGTATCCGCTTTTTGGCTTTGCGATAACAGTAACCGGAACATTCTGAAAATAAATACCAGTCCAGCTAGATGAATTGATTTTAATAGAATTCAATTTTACCGAGCCCATTGAAGTGTCAGCAATTGTAATATTAACTGCTGCTGTTCCAGGTAACCCGAATTGCTGAATAAAATGCGATCTTACATAATCTGGTCTCTCGTTAGCAAAGGTGATTAATTGCGAAACATTATTTTGCCAATTCGTAGAACTAAATGGTTGCCAGCGATCTATATGTCTTGATATTTCAGGTGAAATAT
>CAZUOC010000128.1:0-6274 GCA_964622335.1 uncultured Ignavibacteriaceae bacterium | reverse complement strand
AATGCCCTTTTTAATCTGATAAAATCTGCCTTTTCAGCAAGAAACTCGCAGTTTTCAACCAATTCATTGCTTTTCTGCTGTGCCCCTGAAGAATTCTTTGAGATATCCATAGAAAAATCAGCATCAAAATTAACTCCGAACTTATTTTCTTTGGACATCATGATATTTGCTTTCATCAGGTCTTCTTCATCATCATAGCCTAAAATTTCAACTAGAGCTTTATTAACAGTAATAAACCTGCCATCGATTCCCGATTGGAATATTCCTTCGACTGAGTTATCAAAAAGGGATCTGAACTTCTTTTCAGAAAGAAAAACTGAATAAGATTTTTCAGCAAGCAGCATTCTTAACCTGAAATTAACAGCGCTTCCTATCACCGAAATTACGCTTAAGAAAATAACGAAGAGAACGGACTCGTACATATTTGGAAGAAAATAAATGCTGTGCCCGTTCATAAGAATTGCTGCGGCAAAAACAACATTATAGTAAATCGCAACTAAAATCTGATTCTTTACATCCCAGCTAAGGAATAGTGCTGAAGTAAATATCATCAACCCGACTATCTGTGAGTTGACAATAAGTGTTGTCGGCAACAGGTAAATCATATAACCTGTTGAAACAATAATTGTAATCAATAAGATATGAACCAGCAATACCGGTATCTTTTTGCCTAAATCAGTATATAAAGCAACCAGCACTATAAAAGATAAAAGTGTAGCAGAAAGTCTTGTTAAATAAACTTCAACTGAAAACTGTGCGAAATATCTGACCTCAAAAATCATAGCGAACAATCCTGAAATTGCAATTAGTAAAGCCATGATTTTTAAAGGAGGCAATAAAAGTTCGCGGGACTGTTCTTTTACTTGCTTGTAGTTTTTTTCAGAAATATTTCCCTTTGATCTATATATGAAATCGGCTACGGTGATTGTTTGCTGCATATATTCTTATTTAAGTATGAAAAATCATTTCAATTTTATCCATTATTGTGCCAGAAATGCACTTTTACATTATATTAAATGATTAAAAAAAAAGTTCGCTATTTGAACTCTTTCGAGTTAGGGTGAATAATATTTTAACCTTAAATAATGCTATTATTACTTTTTTTTATATAGATTTGTGGAGTTTTTTACTGATATAAATTATGGCTGATTTTTTCTATTCCATTGATTTAAGTGTACTTTATTTTTTTAATCACACTTTATCTTCAAAAGTGCTTGATTCTTTTTTTCTTTTAATAACCAATGTTAACCACTGGTATATAGCTTATGTAATTCTTTTGGGAATTTGCTTTTTCAAAGGTGGCACTAAAGGAAAGCTGGCAGTTGCAGGAGTACTTTTATTAATAATATTTGCTGATCAGTTTAGTCATAAAGTTTTAAAAGAAATATTTCTCCGCCCCCGCCCTTGTAATGCACTTGGAGACATAATCACTCCTGCCGGGTGTGGAGGGACATATTCATTCCCATCCAATCATGCATTTAACAATTTTGCAGCAGCTACTTTTTTCTTCCTGCTTTATAAAAACCTTAAATGGATTTTGTTTACAACCGCTGCTCTTGTTGCTTTCTCAAGAATATATTTAGGCTTGCATTATCCGTCAGATGTTCTTGCAGGCGCAGCTTTCGGTGTTCTGTTTGGGTATTTATTTGCAATGCTTATATTAAGCATTAATAATTATTTACTTAACAGGAAAAAAGTTAAAGGATGATGAATAATAACCCAAATCCTTCATTCCGTTTTGCTGAAGAAAAAGATATACCTGTAATCTTCTCTTTCATAAAAAAACTTGCAGAATATGAAAAGCTGCTTGACGAGATAAAAGTAACGGAAGAAATTCTGAAAGAAAATCTTTTTGGAAAAATAAAATATGCAGAAGTTATCATTGCCGAACTTGATAATGTTCCTGTAGGGCAGGCTCTATTCTTTCATAACTTTTCTACTTTTTTAGGAAAACCGGGAATTTATCTTGAAGACCTTTACGTGAAACCGGAATTCCGCGGAAAAGGAATTGGTAAAGCCTTATTAAAAAAAGTTATCGAAATAGCAGAAGAAAGAAATTGCGGAAGAGTCGAGTGGGTTGTACTTGACTGGAATAAACCAGCAATCGAATTTTACAAAAAACTCGGGGCAAAAGAGATGAAAGATTGGCTAGTTTACAGGTTAAATGAGAGTAAATTCTGATAATCTCTTTTTCATCTTTTCTTATAATTTTTCTATCTTAAACAAAGTAAAAACCGAGTTCTAATACCCAAAAAAGATCAAAAAAAAGGAAAAATGATGCAAGACAAACACAGAGTTGTAATTACAGGAATGGGCGCAGTAACTCCAATAGGCTTATCCGTTGATGAATTCTGGAATTCGATGATGAACAGTGTAAGCGGATGCGATTATATAAAGGGCTTCGATACATCGCGTGTAGAGACAAAATTTGCTTGTGAACTTAAAGGATTTGATCCTGCCAACTTTATGAATAAAAAATCTGCAAGAAGACTCGATCCTTTCAGCCAGTATGCTCTTGCTGCAGCTAAAATGGCTGTTGAGGATTCAGGATTGAAACCAGAAAACATACCTATAGAGGATAAAGAAAAAACCGGAGTTATTTTTGGAAGTGGAATCGGAGGTTTTAATACTTTTTACAAACAGGCAATTATTAATCACTCGGAGGGACCAAACCGTGTCTCCCCCTTCTTTATTCCTATGATGATTCCGGATATTGCTGCGGGACTAATTGCCATAGAATATGGTTTTAGAGGACCGAACCATTGTATTGTTACAGCCTGTGCAACTTCGAACAACAACATTATTGATTCTTATTTATTAATTAAAAACGGATTAGCCGATCGAGTATTATCAGGCGGAAGTGAAGCAGGAATTCTAGAAATAGGTGTTGCCGGATTTAATGCTTCCAAGGCTTTATCAACAAGAAATGATTCTCCTAAAACTGCAAGCAGACCTTTCGATGCTACCCGTGATGGATTTGTAATTGGTGAAGGCGGTGCTGCTTTGATTCTTGAAGAACTTGAAGTAGCAATAAAGCGTGATGCTAAAATTTATGCTGAGATTATTGGAATTGGATTATCTGCAGATGCTTATCACATTACTGCTCCGGATCCCGAAGGAAGAGGTGCCATTCTTTCAATGCAAATGGCATTAAAAACTGCAGAACTTCAGCCGACAGATATCGATTATATAAATATGCACGGAACAGCAACACCTCTAGGCGATATTGCAGAAACCAATGCAATAAAATCTTTGTTCGTTGAACATGCTTATAAATTAAATGTTTCTTCCACTAAAAGTATGACGGGACATCTTTTGGGTGCCGCTGGCGGTGTTGAAGCAATTGCATCAATATTGGCTATTAGAAATAGTATAGTTCCACCTACAATAAATTTTGAATATCCTGATCCTGAATGTGATTTGAATTATACTTTTAACAAACCCCAGGAAAGAAATGTCGATATTGCAATAAGTAATGCTTTTGGATTTGGTGGACATAACACTTCAGTAATATTTAAGAAATTTGAAGAATAAAAATAATTTTTTACTGATGATTTAGTAATGATTACTTCTCAAGAATTTTTTGATGTAGCAGTTATTGGCGGGGGTCCCGCTGGAAGCATTGCCGCAAATAAATTATCAACTTACGGTTATAAAGTAATTCTTTTTGAAAAGGCTAATCCACCTCGCAATAAAACCTGTGGAGGAGGGATTGTAAAACGTGTTGCCGAATTACTCGACCCTGAAATTTATTCTGAATCTGAAAATGAATTTTACTCAGTTGAAGTTTTTGATCATCAGGCAGATTTTCATCATCTTGTAACAAGAAGCTACCCTTTGGTTTATCTGAGTATGAGGGAAAACTTTGATAGTGCTCTTCTTAAAAAGGCAGAATCAACCGGAACAGTAATTATGGAAAATTGTGAAGTTCTGGATGTAAGTTTAAATAACGAATCTGTTTTAATTAAAACTGCAAAGGGAAATTATATCGCCAATTTGTTAATTGCTGCTGATGGTGCCCAGGGAATTTCAGCTAAGAAATCCGGATTGAGAATTCATAAAAAGAATTTACCGGCATTAGAATATGAAGTTTCAGTTTCAAATACAGATATGGAAAGATTCCCTATTGCAAGATTCGATTTTGGAATTGTTACCGGCGGTTATGCATGGGTTTTTCCGAAAAGAGATCACCTTTCAATTGGTTTGGGAATATTTGCAACAAACAGTAGAAGTGAAAACATCAATAAATATTTCAATGATTATGTTTTAAAACTTAAGCTGAACAAAATAGAGAATATTGAAAAACATGGATTCTATATTCCTGTTAGCCTTTCTAAAAACAAGTTATCAACAAATCGAGTATTTCTAGTAGGAGATGCGGCAGCTTTAGCTGATCCACTAACTGCTGAAGGTATAAGTTCAGCAATATTTAGTGGCAAATTTGCAGCAGAAGCTATTATTGAAGGAGAGGGAGACTTGGAAAGATCGTCTTTTCTATATAATCAAAAAATAGAAGAAAATTTGTGGAGAGAATTAAAAGGAAGTCTTTTCTTAAATAAAGTTTTCTACAGTTATGATAATGTTCGTACTCTTCTTATGAAGACTTATGGAATAAAATTAAGTGAGATAATTGCTGATATAATTTCCGGTCAGAGAAAATATAGCAATCTACTGAAGAATCCTGTAAATTATTTTAAGCTTGTTAAGCATTACTTTTTACACACTCAGCAGGAAAATATATTATATCCCGAACATGTTTGAGCTAACCTTTTATTAATCCCAACATTTCTCTTACAGCGTCTTTTAATCCTATAAAAACAGCATGTGCAATAACTGCATGTCCAATACTCACTTCATCAATATCTGAAACTTCTCTGAATACTTTAATATTCTGATAATTAAGTCCGTGCCCGGCATTAACTCCAAGTCCTAATTTTTTAGCATGTTTTGCAGCAATTCTGATTCTCTCCAGTTCATCGAACTGTTCTTCTTCAGATAGAGAATTTGCAAAAACACCTGTATGAAGTTCAATATAATCTGCATCGATTTCTGATGCTGCATCAATCTGATCAATATCTGGTTCTATAAAAAGTGAGACTTCACTTTCTGCATTATGAAGAGCTCTTACCGTATCGCGAAAAAGAGTTATGTCATCAATAACGTTAACTCCTCCTTCAGTTGTGAGTTCCTGTCTTTTTTCCGGAACTAATGTCGCCAACTCAGGACCAACATCGCATGCTATCTTTATTATTTCTTCTGTGGCGGCCATTTCAAGATCGAGTTTGGTTGTAATCAATTCTCTCAAAAGTCTTACGTCTCTTTCATTTATATGCCTTCTATCTTCCCTCAGATGAACAACTATACCATCAACCCCGGCTTGTTCTGCAAGTAAAGCAGCAGCAACCGGATCAGGTTGAGCCTCTCCCCTTGCATTTCTGATTGTTCCAATATGATCTATATTAAGTGAAAACCGCATTTTTAATCCTCAAAATATTGTCTTTAAAATATTGATTAAAGAATTAATGCCATAACCGTAATCGTCTGCCCTGTAACGAAGAACCGATATTAAATCAACAATAAACATAACACTCATGTGAGTTATAATGCAATAAAAAATTGATCGTGTTCTTAAAGCTAAAATTCCTAAAGCTATTCCGGCTATAATTGCCCCAAACGTTTCCGGCGCCGGTTTACCGTTGTGCAAAATTAAAAAAGGAATCATTTGAATTAATACAGCATAGTATCCAAATTGTTTTTTCAATCCAAATAAAACAAATCCTCGCCAGACAAATTCCCATGCAAACATGTAAACAAGTATTCCTAATTCAAAAAGAAAAAATATTCCCCAGGAATCCCTAGTTGAAGCCAAGTGGGGATATGTTCTGCTGAATTCTGGCAAAGATGAAACAAACCAGATAACAGGAAGCATGATAATCAAAAAGATAAATGTAATTTTTAAACCTGCCCTATAATCCCCTAAAGAAATTCCGTAATCAGAAACGTTTTCCTTCAATAAAAATTTTATGAGTAAAACCGGAAGAACAAAGAGTGTAAAGAAGTCCCCTATAAACCAGTAATAATATTCTAATAAAAATACATCCGGGTTAGATTGAAAATATTGAAATAAATAATGCCGGAAGAATATCCTTGAAGTATAATAGTAAGAGATGGTTTGAAGAACAGCAATCGATAAAAAAATAATAATAACTTTTTTATCGAGGCTTTTAATTATACTCCAAAGCCTTCTTAATTCATCTTTAATTAAAAATTTTTC
>CAZUOC010000127.1:0-6285 GCA_964622335.1 uncultured Ignavibacteriaceae bacterium | reverse complement strand
CAACCCGGATCTAAAATTCAGAAATTAAATCAAGAAATAATCAAAGCAAAAAAATAATGTTAGAATTACAAAGAACTATTTCAAAACCTGTTTCCATATCGGGAATTGGATTACATACAGGAACTAAATGCGGTATGACCTTTAAACCTGCGCCTGAAAATTATGGCGTGAGATTTATCAGGGTAGATATGGACGGAAAACCTGAAATACCAGCCAATGCGGATAATGTTGTTGATATTTCGAGGGGTACAACTCTCGGTGTTGGAGAGGCAAAAGTTTATACTGTTGAACACGTTCTTGCTGCAATTGTCGGATTACAAATAGATAACATTATTATAGAAATGGATGGTATTGAACCTCCAATTGGAGACGGGAGTTCAAGTCCTTTTGTTGAAGCACTTAAAGAGGCAGAATTTGTTCAGCAGGCTGAGCCAAAAGACTATCTCGTTATTGATGAAACAGTGATCTACCACGATGAAGCAAATCAGGTTGATATTGTAGCTTTGCCACTCGATAATTACAGGGTAACGGTAATGGTTGATTACCAGAATCCTGCGTTGGGAAGTCAACATACGGGACTTTTTGATCTTGAAAAAGAATTTGCTTCAGAATTTGCACCTGCGAGAACATTTTGCTTTTTAAGCGAGATTGAGGAGCTGGCAAGCCAGGGATTAATTAAAGGAGGAGACATTGACAATGCTGTTGTTATTGTTGATAAAAAAGCTTCTGAAGCTGAGTTGAAGAACATTCAAAAAATTCTTGGAGTAAAAGAAACACTAACATTAGGCGAAAACGGAATTCTGAATAACAAAGAATTAAGATTTAGAAATGAACCGGTAAGGCATAAACTTCTTGATCTTGTTGGAGACCTGGCATTAATTGGTGCCCCGATAAAAGCCCAGATTCTTGCTGCACGTCCTGGTCATAAAGCAAATGTTGAGTTTGCAAAACAGATAAGGAAACTCTACCAGCAGAAAAAACTCGTTAAGAAATTTCAAACAGTAAAGAAGGAAGGTGTTGTTTTTGATATTAATGCCATACAGAGAATTCTCCCTCATCGTTATCCTTTCCTAATGATTGATAAAATAATTGAGCTGGAACTTGACAAGCGGGTTGTTGGCGTTAAATCTGTTACTATAAACGAACCTTTTTTCCAGGGACATTTCCCAGGTCAACCGATTATGCCGGGAGTTTTAATTATAGAAGCAATGGCACAAACAAGCGGAATTCTTATCCTAAATTCACTTCCAAATTTTAAAGAGAAACTCGTTTATTTTATGCAGATAAATAACGCTAAGTTCAGGAAGCCAGTTGTGCCAGGGGATCAATTGTATCTTGAGATAGAATTTATTTCAAAGAAAACAAAAATTTTCTTAATGAAAGGCAAGGCGATGGTGAATGACAAAGTTGTCGCCGAAGCCGATTTTATGGCAGGCGTTGTTGACAGAGATGCACCGGTTGAATAATATTGCTTTAACCCTCAAATGAAATGGTACTTTCTAAATACTGGTTCAGGTTCGGGTCAGTATAATATGGATTTTGACCTTCAGCTTGCAAAAAATAACAAAGAGGATGAAGTTTTCTTTAGACTTTACAGGTGGAATCCCTACTGTATATCTCTTGGTTTTAATCAGGATTTTAACTCGGTCGATTTTAGTAAAGCTTCTCAGGATAAAATAGATATTGTTAAAAGACCAACCGGGGGCAGAGCAATTCTGCATGCAGAAGAATTGACATATTCGGTTATATATCCTTTAGCAGAAAATTTATCCTTAAGAAATTTTTATTGCGAAATAAATAAAGCTTTGAAAGAAGGTCTGATTCTATATAATGAAAGATTATCAGGGATCGAGCTTGAATCTGTTCAACCTGATTTAAGAAATTTTTATAAAGAATCTGTTTCTGAGATTTGTTTTTCTGTTTCTGCAAAGAGCGAAATTAATTTTGCCGGTAAAAAATTGGTTGGAAGTGCCCAAAGAAAAATTGGAAATACAATTCTCCAGCATGGCTCCGTACTTTGCGGCGAATATCATACAAAAATTATAGATTATCTTAATTTGTCTGGAGAAGAATATTCAAATGCAAAGACAAAAATGGTAAATAATACAATTGAGCTTGAAAAAATCCTTTTCGAAAAAATTGATTATGATAAGTTATCAAATTGTCTTGTTAAAGGATTTGAAAAGTTTTTTAACATTAATTTTCTTAATCTTGATAAAGAAATTTTATATTTATCTGCATAAAATAAAATGAGCACTGAGAAAGAAATAAAAAGAATAACAACCAAATCTCTTTCTCTTCTAAAAAAGAAAGGGATAAAAATTTCTGCACTAACAGCTTATGATTATATCACAGCAATGCTTATTGACAAAGCAGGTATAGATATTATACTTGTTGGCGATTCATTAAGTAATGTATTCCAGGGAAATGAAACAACGCTTCCGGTCACAATGGACGAAATGATTTATCATACGAAAGCTGTTACAAAAGCCGTGAATAGAGCGATGGTAGTTGTAGACTTACCTTTCATGTCTTATCAGCTTGGTGTTGACGAAGGATTCCGGAATGCAGGAAGAATAATGAAAGAAACTTCTGCAGGCGGAGTTAAACTGGAAGGTGGCGAAAGAGTAGCAGAGACAATTAGAAAAATTACACAAGCCGGCATACCGGTTATGGGACATATTGGTTTGACTCCTCAAAGTATACATTTGTTTGGAAGCTACAGGGAAAGAGGGAGAAATGAAGAAGAAGCTAAAGAAATCTTAAGCGATGCAAAGATAATTGAAGAGGCTGGGGCATTTGCCATTATCGTAGAAAAAGTCCCGGCGTCACTTGCAAAAAAGGTATCTGAGTCACTTACAATTCCAAGTATTGGAATTGGAGCAGGAGTACATTGCGACGGCCAGATTTTGGTTACTCCGGATATGCTTGGTTTAAACCTTGAGTTTAATCCTAGGTTTGTCAGACATTATGCAAAGTTAGCTGAACAAATTAATAGCGGGGTAAAAAAATATATCGAGGATGTAAAAAAGAAAAATTTTCCAAATGAAAGTGAAAGTTATTGATTTGTATCTTGTTGATTAAGTGGTTTATTAGATATTTCGAATGTATGTCAAAAATAATTTTTCTTGTTCTAATATTTTTTACTTTCTTCTCACTTCAAATTTTTCCCCAGGCAGATTACAGTGTATCACTTGAAGATGCCAACATAACTTCGATTACCGAAGAAAGTAATTTTCTTTGGGTGGCAACTTACGGGCAGGGGATTTTCAGGCTTTCAAAAAAAGACGGCAAATGGTTCAACTTTTCAACTAAAAACAAAAATCTTGATAACGATCTTTTTTATTCAATTGCTGTGAGTAAAAACTATGTATGGGCTGGAGGAAATGAAGGCCTTTACATTTATAATCGAAGAAGAGACAAATGGACAATGAAAAAGTTTTCTCTCGGTGGACAATTCGGCAACTGGATAAGATCTTTATGTTATGATCCCGACCAGAATATTCTGTGGATAGGAAGATTCAGAAACCTGACAAAGTTTGATGTCAGGAGGCACGTTTATAGAGATATTGACCTTACTAAGGGGAATGATCCCAAGACCAATACTATCAAAACTATAAAGCTCGATGGTGACAGCCTTATCTGGTTTGGAACGGAATCTGGTGTCCATATTTATAGAAAGAAGAAAAAGACGGGGCAGGAAACTTGGGAGTTCATTAATAATAAAAAAGGATTTAAGCAGGAAGGAGATGCCGTCTCCGTAAACGATTTTGTTTTTGAAGCAGACAATGTTTGGTTCGCGACAGATGAGTTTGTTACATTTAAGCAGCCACGTTTTAATGTAGGGGGACTTTATAAATACAACAGGAAATTTATTTGGGATAAATTTTCAAGAGCAAATGGATTGCCTGCAAATGGTGTTTACTGTATTGAGAGAACAGGTAATTATATTTGGGCAGGAATTTATTCCTTTGGAAAGGAACAAAAAGAAGAATATGGTAAAGGTCTGGTTTTGATTGACCGTTTAACCGGAAAGATAACACCAGTCGATCTCAATATTCTCCAAACCAAATCATCAACAATAAATACACTTTATTTTGATAAGAAAAATTTATGGCTCGGGACCGACAGAGGATTGTGGAAGCTTGATATTGAAAATCCTCTTGCGGTATGGACACTTAAAAAGGAAGGAAAAAAAAGCACTACTTCAAAGAAACGGCGCTAATCAGTTAACTCTTTATCCCCACTTAATTTATAGTTATTTTTACTCTTCAAAATAAATCAATTTGTAAACAACAATGCTGACTAAAAAGAAATTGAATGAACTGAGAAAGAATTTCAGCGGACAAAAAATCGCTGTTGTCGGCGACATGATGCTTGATTCATATTTCCGTGGTGATGTAAAAAGAGTTTCTCCTGAAGCGCCGGTTCCAGTTGTCGAAGTTGAAAATGAGTTCTTCAGGTTTGGTGGAGCGGCTAATGTTGCTTTGAATATTCTGAAGCTCGGAGGTATTCCTATTCCCGCGGGAGTAATAGGAAATGATAATGATGGAACGATCTTTACATCATTATTAAGAGAAGCCAACATTATGTCTGATGGAATTATTGTTGACTCTTCCCGCCCGACTACGGCAAAAACAAGAGTGATTGCAGGCAATCAGCATGTTGTAAGAATTGATAAAGAAAGTAAGCAAAATATTTCCGATAAAACAGAAAAGAAGCTTCTTGATTATCTTACTTCAAACATTTCAAACCTAGATGGAATAATTCTCCAGGATTACAATAAAGGAGTTCTAACCAAAAGTTTCATAAAGAAAATTATTTCTCTGGCGAATAAGAAAGAGGTATTCATCACAGTTGATCCGAAGTTCAATAACTTTTTTGAATATAAAAATGTAACAGTTTTTAAGCCTAACAAAAAAGAAGCTGAAGATGTACTTGGAATGAGAATAAAAAACAGTGAAGATGTTACGAAGGCAGGAAAGACAATCCTGAAAAGATTGAATGCCGGGAATGTTTTGTTAACTCTTGGCTCGGAAGGTATAGCAGTGTTTGAAAAAAGTAAAACCGAGAGACGCCTGGAAACAAAAGCAAGAAAAGTCGCCGATGTTTCCGGAGCAGGAGATACTGTAATTTCTACTCTGACAATGGCTCTTGTTGCAGGATATGATATTATGGAAGCCTCTTATCTTGCAAATTATGCAGCAGGAATTGTTTGCGGAGAAGTAGGGATTGTTCCGATAGAGATTGAAAAACTTTTAGAAGCAGTTGGGAAAGAAAACAAATGAAGAATATTCTTTCAAAAGCTTCGATGAAATTTTTGCGGGAGAAATTTAAAGAAGAAAAGAAAAAAGTTGTCTTTACCAACGGTGTTTTTGATATAATACATTCCGGGCATATTGACTATCTGATAAAAGCAAAAGAGTTAGGAGACATTCTTATAGTTGGTTTGAACAGTGATTCTTCAGTTAAAAGAATTAAAGGAGAAAAGCGCCCGATAATTAATCAAACCGAAAGAGCTTTCGTTTTGTCTAATCTCAAACCGGTCGATTTCGTTGTCCTTTTTGAAGAAGATACTCCTTTGGAAATTATTAAAGCTATTATTCCCGATGTGCTTGTAAAAGGCGCGGATTGGTCTCTTGATAAGATAGTCGGGAGTGATGTTGTTTTAAGCAACGGCGGTGAAGTTAAAAATATATCTTTCGTCAACGATCAATCAACGTCCCGTATAGTCGAGCTTATTTTATCAATATATTCAAATTAAATTCCTTTCATTTTGTTTTTACAATTATTTTCTTTGAAAGAAAATAGAATTAATCTTTACTGCAGGTGAACAACAGGATACCAAACATTGGATAGTAAAACTCAGAATAAAACTCCTGATAAAAAAAAGCAAAGAACTCTTCTTCAAAGAATTGTAAATGTCTTTCTTTATACCTGTATAGGTTTTTTGATCCTGTTTTTAGTTTTCTTAGGAATTAGTCAGACACATACATTCAGGGAATATTTGCGTGGAAAAGTAATTGACATTGCAAATAGTACACTAAATGGTGAAGTATATATCGGAGAAATAGACGGAACTATTTTTACCTCTTTAACACTTCGTAACACAGTTGTCACTATTAAAAGTGACACTCTTGTTAAAGCCGGAGAAATAAGTATATTAACCAGCCCGCTGCAGCTTCTCCTTAAAAAGATTTATGTGAGAGATTTTGGAATCAAAAATGCAGACTTCAATTTATCAACCGATAGTTCCGGAATTTTGAATCTAACAAAATTATTCCC
>CAZUOC010000126.1:0-6317 GCA_964622335.1 uncultured Ignavibacteriaceae bacterium | reverse complement strand
AACTCTTTATCTGGAAAGTTTTTCAGATGGTGAAGAATTTTTAAAAAAGTTTATTGATAATAAAATTACAAAACCTGTTATTATACTTAAAGCCGGAAGAACAAAGGGTGGAATTAAAGCTGCTTCTTCCCATACCGGAGCATTGGGAAGCAGCGATAAGGTGGTAGACGCAGTACTTAGACAATTTAATATAGTAAGAGCTGAAAATTTGAATGAGTTGTTTAATACGGCAAAAGGATTTGAATATTTTCTGGAGCCAAAAGGGAAAAGAATAGCTGTCGTTACAAACGCCGGTGGTCCTGCAATACTAACTGTCGATGCGATTGAAAAGAATTCACTTATGTTATCAACACTTAGTGAAGAAACTAAAACTAAGTTGAAAGGAATTATTCACATCGAGGGAAGCGTTAATAATCCTGTTGATCTTTTACCGGGGGGAAATGCCGAAACTTATACAAAAGCTATTAAGCTCTTGTTGAATGACTCAAATGTTAATTCGGTTATTTCTGTTTTTGTAGAACCGGCTATGATAAAAGCTTTTGAAGTGATTGAAAAAATAAATGAAATCGATACTGTGAAACCTTTAATGCAAGTTGTGATGCCACTACCTGAATTCTGGAATGAATATAGGATTGATTCACGAAAACGTATTCCTTTATTCAGGAATCCTGAAGATCCCGTAAAAGTTATCTCAAATATGATTCATTTTTATTCAAAAAGGAATATTAAAAGCAGGTTGAGGAAAACAAATAATTATTTTTCTTCACATGAAAAAAAAGAAAGTTTTCTGAATCAGGTAGAAATTTCAAAATTGATGAAAGGTTATGAGATTACTTTGAATGAGAGCAGGATTGTGAGCCTGACTGAATTAACAAATTCATATTTTGAATTTCCGTCTGTTCTCAAAGCTGTAGGAGACAACATTATTCATAAGAGTGAAATGAATGCAGTTTATTTAAATATTACAAACAAGACTGATCTTATTAAAAAAGCTTCCGAAATGAAAAATAGATTAAATGTAGAAACATTTATGGTTCAACCTTTCTTAAGAACAAGATATGAAATTCTTATAGGAGGATTCCGGGATCCTTCTTTTGGACCAATGATTATGTTTGGTTCCGGCGGGAAAAATGTTGAGGTTTTAGATGATACAACAATGTGTTCAGCTTATTTAACTGATGATGATATTGATAGTATGATTAGTGAAACAAGAATCGGGCAAATCCTTAAAGGTGTACGGGGAGAGGAACCGGTGGATTTTGTTCAAATAAAATTAATTATTAAATCGATTGCACAAATGATGATTAATGAAAACTCTATAACAGAATGCGATTTGAATCCCGTAATTATAACAGGGGATAATAAGATTTATGCAGTAGATGTAAGAGTGAAAACCTGAATTATCATTTAAATTTTTTTAACTTTCTTTGTTTCCTTTAACTTTGCTTAATTCTTTTCCAGATATAAAAGGATTTTATGGATTACTTTAACTCAAAATATTTCACTTATTCCTCAGATAACATTTTATACTGTGAGAATGTGCCTGTTAATGAAATCATAAATAAAACAGGAACTCCTGTTTACATTTATAGCAAAAAGTTTCTTCAGGACAGGTACAATGAATTTACAAACGTCTTCAAAGATATAAAGCATAAAGTATTTTATTCTGTTAAGGCGAATTTCAATTTAAATGTTATCAGAACTTTTTATAATCTGGGCAGCGGAATTGATGTTAATTCAGAAGGGGAATTTTATCGTGCCTACAAAGCCGGGGCTGATCCTAAAAAAATGTTAATGGCAGGAGTTGGAAAAACTCCTGATGAAATAAGGCTTGCCGTTGATAAAGACTTTATAATGATAAAGGCCGAATCTTCTGAAGAAATTGAATTAATAAATGAAATAGCAGGTAAATTAAAGAAGAAAGCTAAAGTTGGAATACGCGTAAATCCGGATGTTAATCCACAGACTCATCCGTACATATCAACAGGTTTATCTCAAAATAAATTTGGTATTGCTGCATCAGAAGCTGATCAAATATTTAAGAATTATGAAAAATATCCGAATATTTCTTTTGTGGGAATCGACATGCATATTGGTTCACAAATAACTACTGTTGAACCTTTTGCAGAAGCTGTTAATAGACTTTCTGAATTTTATTTTAAGATAAAATCTTATGGAATTGAAATAAAGCACTTTGATATTGGCGGCGGTATTGGTGTAACTTATAATAATAAAAAATCTTTTGGTTTGGCAGACTATGCCAAGGCCATAATCCCAAAACTAAAAAAATTAGATTGTGAAATATTCTTTGAGCCGGGAAGATTTCTTACTGCAAACGGCGGAATACTTGCAACAAAAGTTTTGTTCAGTAAGAAGAATAACAACAAAAATTTTATTATCGTAGATGCTGCAATGAATGATCTGCTTCGCCCGAGTATTTATTCAGCATATCATCATATACAACCGGTCGAAATCTCAACTACTGATAAAAATATTGTTGCGGATATTGTTGGACCTGTCTGCGAATCGGGAGATTTTTTTGCAAAGGACAGAACAATTTCTGAAACAAAACAGGGAAAATATTTAGCAATTATGTCAACTGGTGCATACAGTATGGTTATGTCATCAAATTATAATGCAAGACGGAGACCGGTAGAAGTAATGGTCGAAGACAATAAGTTTAATATTATCAGAAGCAGGGAAACTTTTGACCATTTGCTGTATGATGAAAAAATTATATGAAGCGGTTTGACAAAGCAGGGGGAAAATTGAAGCAAAACCTGGTATTATAATTAGAAATTCTTTAAGCTCTGAAGGTTTGTCTTTTCTCCGATTGCAATTAATTTATTACCCTCATCTATTATAGCATCTCCCTGTGGATTATAAATAAAAGTTCCTTTCTCATCATTCTGGATAGAAACAATTATTGTATTAAATTCAGTTCTTATTGGTAATTCCGATAATTTTTTCCCATTCATTCCCGATCCTTTCCTTACCACAATTTCTTCGATCTGCAGGTCAAGATTCCTGTTGGCGGCAACGATTTCAATAAAATCGGCTACTCCTGGTCTTAAAAGTAAGGAAGCCATTCGTACACCGCCGAGTTCATACGGTTTTACAACACGATCAGCGCCGGCTTTTCTTAATTTTGATTCTGTTTCATCTTCTACAGCCCGGGCTACTACAAATATTTTTGGATTTAAGGATTTAGCAGTAAGTGTAGTGAAAACATTTTCTGCATCCGTTGAAAGCACAGCAACCAAACCTTTTGCTTCCTGTATTCCTGCTCTCTCAAGAGTGTTATCGTTTGAAGCATCACCAGTGTCATATAGAAAACCAGACTCATCGAGTTTTTCTTTATTATCAGGATTGTTTTCAATAACAACGAAGGGAACATCAGCTTCTTTTAATTCTTCACATATGTGTGTTCCCATTCTTCCATAACCGCAAACGATATAATGACCGGATAATTTTTCAATATTTTTTTGCATTCTTCTTCTCCTGAAAATTTTACTTTCGATCAGAATTTGTACTCCTATTCCACCAGTGTAAATTACTACTGCAAAACTGATAATTAAGAGGATCAGCGTAAAAATCCGTCCGGTGGGTGATAAAGGATGCACTTCCTCGAAACCTGTTGTTGTGATAGTAATTATAACCATATATAGAGAATCGGCTATGCTCCATCCCTCAATTACTATATAGCCGACTGTGCCTGCACAAATAATTATAAATAAAAGGAGTAAAGCCCGTCCTAATTGTTTTAGAGTTCTGTTGATCATGAGGTTTCCAGCATTCTTTTAAGCAAAGATAAATAACTTCATTGAAACAATCTAAATTCGATTTTATCTAACTTTGTTTTTGTACTCCTATCAATTACTTTTATATTAGTTTTTCAATTCATTATCAGGAAAACTTAAAATGCTTTACAGAATATTTTTTGCAGCCTTTTTGCTTATTTCTTCTTTATTTCAAGGCTGTCTTACTTTCCACAGGATATCTTATCAATTAAATCTTGAAGGTGATCTTAATGGGAAAGGAGTAATTACTATTTACGATATCCGTTCTGGTGCTGAGAATGATAGTGATTTTGCAGAAGATAAAAAAACTCTCTTTGATTACATCCAGAAAAGTGACCAGTTTATAACAGACATGCGAAATGAAGGAAAAGATATTGCTTCGCGAAGATTATATGTTAAAGATGATGTTTTAAACGGCGTGGTAAATTTGAACTTTGGCGATATAAGAAAGATTGAAGGAATTGGATTTGAAGACGGTCTTTATTATCTCACAGTGCAACCAGATGATAGTATTTATTCGACAAATGGGAGAGTAATTTACTCGTCTGGTTATAAAAGGATAATTTGGGATAAAAGTGTAAAGACATTAATGTTTGAAATGATGGCGTCCGATTATAGTGATGGCACCTTTAAGGAACTTGCACCTTTTTACAAAGAGCAGTGAAAAAACCAAATAACAAATGGTAAAAGCCAAATAAATTACAAATACCAAGTGTTCAATAATTTTAAAGTCAATTCTTTGGGATTTTAAATTTGTATTTTAGTAATTATTTGGAGTCTGTTTTTTGTTAATTGGAGCTTAATTATCAGATGTACGCTGAATTAGTTTTTCCTTTACCTTTCAGGAATACTTTTACCTATTCAATCCCTGAATCGTTAGAATCTATTGCTAAGCCCGGTGTTCGTGCTGTTGCACCGTTTGGTAAAAGGACACTAACAGGTTTTATCATAGAAACTTCCTCGACGACAGATGTTAAAGAAAATATAAAACCTGTCGATGATATTCTTGATTCAAAACCAATCTTTAATCAAAAATCTTTAGAGTTTTATAAGTGGTTGGCAGATTATTATTTGTCTTCACTTGGAGAAGCCTTAAAGCTTGCTGTTCCTTACGGGCTGGAAGTTGAATCTAAAAGAAAAATTATAAGTGATACAGATTTCTCATTAAGTCTTTTAGAAAAAGAAAAAGATAAAAAATCCTTAAAGGCTAAGGTCCTGAAAATTATTTCTGAAAGAGAAGAAATTAATTTTTCTCATCTTCAAAGATTAGTACAGCGGAAAAACATTTATTCAGTTTTAAGTTCTCTTGAGAAACAGGGTGCTGTTACAATTTTGAATGAACTTGCCGGAGCGAAAGTAAAAATTAAAAAAGCTAAATTTGTAAAGCTTGCAAAACCTATTGGAGAGATTTATTCCTATTTCCCTGAAATAGAAAACAGATCACCCAAACAGATTTCAATTCTTCTTTTTCTTTCAAAACATAAAACAGAATCTGTCCCGCTTACTTTTTTATTAGATAAAACAGAGTCGAGTAAATCTTCTGTTGATGGTCTTGTTAAAAGGGGATTGGTAAAGGTTTTTGAGAAAGAAGTTACAAGAGATTATGTTGAAGCTTATACAGAAGAGAAAACTGAATTTAAATTATCGGAAAGGCAGCAGAAAATTATTGAAGAAGTTACAACTTCAATTCAAGAAGAAAAGTTTAAACCTTTTCTTTTACATGGTGTTACGGGAAGCGGCAAAACACAGGTTTATATAGAACTTACAAAAAAAAATCTGGAGCAGAAAAAATCAACATTAATACTTGTCCCCGAAATTTCTTTAACTCCGCAAATCACTTCTCGTTTTTATAATCATTTTGGAAATGAAGTTTCAGTTCTTCACAGCAGAATGTCCCTTGGGGAAAGATATGATTCGTGGAGAAAAATTTTAAATGGAAAATCCAGGGTTGTAATCGGTGCCCGTTCTGCTCTTTTTGCCCCTTTAAATAATATTGGGCTTATTGTCGTTGACGAAGAACATGATGCAAGCTATAAACAGTTTGATTCTGTTCCGAAATATAATGCAAGAGATTCTGCAGTCGTACTTGCCCAGCATTTTAATTGTCCTGTGCTGCTTGGTTCCGCAACTCCATCTGTTGAAAGTATGTACAATGCCAAAACAGGAAAGTATAAATTGCTTGAACTTTCTGAAAGAATTGATAATGCAAAACTTCCAAAGATTGACCTTATCAATATTTCTAATTCTCTGGCAGGACAAACCGGTGATAAAAAGAAAAAGAAAATTGAACTTGTCTTTTCAAAATTTTTGATAGACAAGATTGAAGACAGGTTAAAGAAAAAAGAAGGAATAATTATTCTTCAAAACAGGAGAGGATTTTCAACACAGATTTATTGTGAAGACTGCGGAGAACTCGAGATTTGCGATAACTGTTCGGTTCCGCTCGTTTATCATATAAATCAAAATATTCTTAAATGCCATTACTGCGGATTTACAAAAGAAGTCCCTAAAGTTTGC
>CAZUOC010000125.1:0-6341 GCA_964622335.1 uncultured Ignavibacteriaceae bacterium | reverse complement strand
AGCAAAATGATTTTTGCCTATTGCCAGAAGAACAATTAGAACAAAGACTAACTTTGTTGAATGAAATTCTATATTTTTTTTTGTTATCGTAAAAATTTGCAATTCTTTAAATAAAATATTAAGAACTAATACTCCGGGTTTACCGGACGTTCCATTGAACCTAATCCATCTAGAGAAATTATTTTTCCGTAGGTTGTTAGCTCAATATTATTTTGGGAAACAGCATCTTTAAAAGCACGTGATGATAAAGCCTGCAATTCCGCTTGCCTATGTTGACTAACTCGATACGGATCATCCGGATTATTCATATCGATAAGTGCTTTCATCTCCTCGGTTTCCATACCCATATGAACAACTATAAGATTTACTCCGGTCTTTTTAAGATTATTAACTATTTCCATTAAATGGCTGAATTTTTTTCCAGGAGGCGTATCCCAAAGGGTATTATAATTCTCATTAAAATATCTGGATATTCCCAAATGATATTCCTTTGCAAGCTTTTCAACAATGGCTTTTAGTTCAGGAGTTGAAAATGCTGTGATCATGTGAGCATCAACATAATCGATATGTAAACCTGATTTAATTGCTCTTTCGATCTGTGCCCACAGTTCGGTTTCAACTTCACTCAATTTATAACTGCACTTTTTGAAATCTTCCTGGGATTGATAAAAATAGCCATTACTATCTACAAGGCTTGGAACCGTTGCCCTTCCAGCAACAGGTCCCCATTTATAATTTTTCCATTCCGAATTTAGAACGAGATGAATACCTACAGATATCTGCGGATTATTTTTGAGTATTTCTACAGCTTCTTTATACCACGGACAGGTAAACATAACTGATGTGGAGAATGGAATACCTGTTTCAATTAATTTTTTAACAGCCATATTAACTGTATGACACATACCTATATCATCACAACGAATTAGAAGTTTTGTTTGAGCATTTGTTTGTGCAGGAATAAAAGTTGTGATTGTAATAATAAATAGTGCAAAAAATATCCAGTGATTAATTATTTTCATTTCATTCCCGATTTTAATAAAAGAGCATTTCATTAAAATTAGCACCCGACTTCGAGCCGGGTGCTACTTATTTTTTCAATTCGATATCTTTGATAACATAAAAATGAGTTACATTATTTCAGTAGAGTCATTTTTATTGCTTTAAAGTTAGACTGCTGTTTTAGAACAAGGAAATAAATTCCGCTGGACTGGTTCGACATATCTATATTCACTTGATGAATACCAGAAGACACAATCTGATTATCAATAACACTTTTAACTTTCTGCCCGATAGCATTATAAATTGACAGATTTGTTATGCCTGATTGTACCAAAGTAAATTTAACGGAAGTTAAAGGATTAAAAGGATTCGGATAGTTTTGTTTCAGGGTAAATTCACTAGGAGCACCAACATTTTTGCCATCATTAACATCCGTTGCACCTTCATCATACATTGTTAATTCATCAGGATACCATTGCAAACTTCCTACATGATAACCATCGGTAGAAGTGAAACTAGCGGAATATGAAAAATCTTCAGGCAGAGGCCATTGCATATATGCCCAGTGTATATCCGGATAAATTGCTGAATCAGGATCCCATCCCCAAAATCCAAATGCCTGTGTATTTCTGTCATTATACATTTGAGCGATCATTTCATCAGTACCACCAAAATTAGTGAATCCTGGATCTGCTTCAACATTATTCTCAAAAGTAAAATGCGGCCAAGTTGCTTTATCTGAAACCATATACTCTCCTCTGGAACTCAACCATGGTATTCTTGCAACTGAATCTGCGTATGTATCCCAATAGTCGTGTACACCCTGGGACCAGAAATAAACATTATTTTTAACATTTAAGATTCTATCAGCTTCCGGCATAATAGGAGGAAGATCACCTCCACCTGCCGAATTTGGCGCAAGTGTATCAATTTCTATAAGACCTGGTTGAACATGATCGCCACCTGAAGCTGTAAGATCATCAATTATAGATCCATAGCAACCCACATTATAAAAGATATTATTGGTTATAGTTGTATTTAGATGAGCAGCAATATCTGTCGTAAAATTTTGAACTATATTGACACACGTATTATGATCAAAGTAAATATATTTCCACGGTGTTAAAGACTCTATGTTCAAAACAGAACCTTGAATGTTGAAAAATGTATTATTAGTTGCAATACATGTATCAACACTACCGCCGCTTCCTTCAAAGAAAAATGGGACCCATTCATCACCACCAAATGGTGAACCATTCCTGGTTTCACAACCCTTTAGAACAAGTGTAGTATTATTGATTCCATCTGCTTCGATGAAAGCCCAGCCAATAAGTTCAAAATAACAACCGTCAAGTTCAATTCTCAGACTATCTTTTTGCAGAACAATTGCATTTGCCCACGAATATTGATTATCAGCTGTTATGGTACTAAAAGCAATATTTTTACAGGTCAAGTCTGCAAAGGCTGTAATGATAGCTTCCTCAGGAACTTCTCCCTGATCATCCTGTGTTATAAGAATTTTGGGTGGCTTTGTTTCTTCTGTATTACCAGGATTATCCGCAACCAGGGTAATCGGATTTTTAAATTCCGCTGCCTGATTGTAGAAATAGGTCTTACCCAGTTCCAGCTTATATACATCATGCATTTGCAAACCTGCAGCATTTGTATCTGCAACAACATATTTAATTAATGAATTGACAATTGGATTGCCATCTCCATCGGTCGCAGGTACATCCATTACATTCTGACAAATTACCAAACTGCTTAAGGCAAAAGTCAATATTACAGAAAGTAGTAGTCGTTTCATTTCACTATCTCCTTTTTAGTTAATAGTATTTATTTATTAATTAAGTTTATTTTATTTTCAACTTCTACAACAAATTAAAATTCATATTTTAAACCGAGACTGCCACTCATTCCATAATATTCTTTATTGCTCATATAACCAGTTCCAACATTATCATCTTCCTCTATTACCTGAGAGATATTATTTAAACTGCCGTATATCTTTAAACCATTTACTGGCAACTTCTGTGAAACAGTCAAATCAAAAAGTGAAAATCCTTTTGTAAAACCTCTAAGCTCAGAGCGCCAGTTATTTTGTGAGAAGATCTGCGATTGATATTGTAAAGATGTACGTATCGAAAAATCTTTATAGTCATATCCAAGCGTTATATTTAGAATGTTATCCGGTTGAAACAGTAGAGGAGCAGAGTAAGCAGACTCGGCATTCCCAACAATCTTTATTACACTACCTAAAGGCGATGAAACCACTTGTTTAATTGGTACTGTTCTGGGATACAATGCCTTTGAATATGTATATGTATAGTTAATATCAAATACGATATTTTTAAGCAATCCCGGCAAATACCATAAATTGGCCTGCCATTCGACCTCGATACCTCTTACAGTAACAGGATTGGGATTATTGACATAACTATAAATTGGTTTACCTGCAAATTTAATCGGGTCCTGTCCCGTTAATGATTCCAGCAGTCCATATTTCTCAATTGCCATAGTATCACTCAAAAGCACTTCACTTCGCGAATAGATAAAGTCTTTAATTCTTTTTTCAAATAGACCAACGGTAAACAGACCAATCTTATTACCATAAAATGAAAGGTAAATGTCATAATTTTCCGATTTAGCAGGCTTTAAATTTGGATTGCTGTAATCAATACCTGATAAGTACACATTCCATTTAGGAAGGAAATCAGTATAACTGGGACGGGCTAATGTTTGTGTATAACTAAACCTGACATCAAACCAGTCAATGGGTTTATACCTGAGATGAATCATTGGAAGAACAAACTCGTTAGTCCTGGTTACTGTAGTATCGAAACTGTAATAACCAACGGTAGCATAATGAATAAGATTTTCATTTCCCCGTACACCGTCATATTTTGTTACTTCATGTTCATATCTAACACCAGGTATTAAGGTCAACTTGTTTCCAAAAGATATTACAGGCATAATATATGCTGCCGAATAAAATTCATTACCGCTATAATCATTCATCCTGCTTGATTGAAAATTAGGTACGAATGTTTGGGGAACTGAAGCTCCGGTTCTACTAACACCTAATGTACTTTGCAGATAGTTAATTACTTCTTCACCTAAACCTAAATTTGGTACCCTTTCAAGTTTGTACTCACCTTTCATAAATTCTTTACCATTATAACTATCATCAATGAAAGGTTGATAAGGAAATCTACCCGATACATAATACTGCCGCATATAAGGATACTTACTTAATAATGCGTTAGTCACACTATTGCTCGGATCAGAATAAATATTTATGAATACCGTGTTGTAATCATACTTTCTGTCTTTATGTTTGAATTTACCACCAAAATTAAGTTTTATATTAACAGCCTCTGATAAGTCATATTGCCACTGAAGATCAAGGTTTGCACTAAATTGTTCTTCTTTCGTAAGTTCATTTGAATCATACATGGGACCAAGATACATTTGTGACGTATCATTACTCATATAAGATGGGATTTGAGCTGGCGAGGCAGTTATATCAATTGGGCGAGCGAGTGGAGCTCCTTCTATTCCAGTGAAAGTAAGTTCTCTGGGAGTTTCATCTTTTGAAAGAGAATAACTAATTCCACTTTTAATTTTAAAGTTATTAAATATTTGTTCCCAACTTATCTGATCCATTAAAACGATAGTATTGGTTTTTGTGTGATCGAGTGTTTGGTCCCGTTCAGTCTGAGAAGTTACCAAATTTATGCTGTTCTCACTTCTTGATATAATATCATGATCTATCTTACTTAAGAAATTACTCATAAGAATAGAGGTAGTAGGAGTTTTGTAATCTAAAACTAAAGAACCACCGTAGCGCTTGAGTTCTCTGGAAATATCTTCAACATTAAATGAGTTAATTACTGCTCTGTTATATTCTTGTTTAAAGTAATATTCCGCATTTGCCGTATTTGAGCCTCTATTTCTTTTTTCAACATCAAGGTTCAAGGAGATTCCAAATAAATTATTAAACATTCTTCTGCTTGTTTGACCAACAAATTTATAATCACCATACTCGTTACGTAATCCATTATAACCTCCTTCAGCGACAATACTGTAAGAAGGCTCTGCAAATGGAGCACCCTTTGTTATGAAATTTACAGTTCCGCCCAGCTGGTTAGCTTCCTGGTTAGCCATAGCGGATTTTGAAACTTCTATACCGCCTAACATATAGGGCGAAATCATGCTGAGATCTGTACTTCTATCATTAGCATCTGTCGAGGAAAGATCAACCCCATCAATTTGTACTTTATTGTATTGAGGAGCTAAACCTCGTATAACAACTTTACTTCCTTCTCCACCTTCTCTCAGCAATGAAACACCGGGCAATCTACCAACTGCCTCTGCAGCATTTGCTTCGGGCAGTTCCTGGATCTTATCTGATGATACAATATTTTTTATTCCTTCAGAATTTATTTGCTGATTTATTGCAGCAATTTGTCCTTCTCTTTGTGTAGAGATAACTACAGATTCCCCTTCTATAACATCCGATTTCAACGAGAAATTTATTTCAATTGTTTTTTCGGATGCCACATTCACTTCCATTTCCTGCCGTTTATATCCTATATAAGTAACGCGCAAAGTATAGGTACCAAATGGGACATTCTGAACTCTATACTTCCCATCTAAATCCGTTGAACCACCTAAGCTTGTTCCCATAACAATTACATTAGCTCCTATAAGTGCTTCACTAGTCGTTGCGTCTTTAACAACACCTATAATAGTTGCATTGGGTGATGCAAATAAATGCTCTGAAAATCCCAAAAGAAGAAAAATAAAAAATGTTATTAGAACAGTAATTTGCTTATTGCTCATAGCCGATTCTCCTTTAAATCTTTTAAACTTTCAAAACGTAAAAAACCTTTGCTGAAGTAAAAAAATGTTACCGTTAACATTAAAGTCAGAATTAATCTTCAACATTTATTTATAACCTTATTTTTCTCCCAGAATTTTTTTTTACTTCCCGGAAGTGATTATAGACAGGAAGTTTTCAATATACTTTGAGCCGAACGTCATAAGTTATACCTATTCAAATCCTAAGCTGATTCCCTAACTATCAATTCAGTTTTAAGCATTATACGTAACGGGCTCTTTTTTACTTTTTTAATTAATGTTAACAAGGCTTCGGAAGATTTTTTCCCGATTTCATACATCGGCTGCTTGACTGTCGTGAGAGCGGGTTTCGAGAATTCACCTATCTCAATATTATCAAATCCAACTATAGCAATGTCTTTAGGCACAGACAACTTATAATTTTTAATTTGCTCAATAACACCCAGTGCCATATAGTCATCCGAAGAAAAAATAGC
>CAZUOC010000124.1:4203-6364 GCA_964622335.1 uncultured Ignavibacteriaceae bacterium | reverse complement strand
TTTAAGATTTATCTCTACTGGTTCATAACTTATTCTTCCGATTTTTATTCTTGCCCATTGTAAAAGATTTTCAAGAAGCCTATAGGTACTATCGGCAGACTCCAACAAACTTTCCGAGACAGTCTTCAGCTCATCCTTATCTATATGGTCTATCTCTTCAACAAGATATCTTGAAAGACCAAGTAAAGCCACAAATGGACTTCTAAGGTCGTGAGCAATAATTGAAAAGAATTTATCCTTACTTTCATTTAAGGCTCTTAATTCTTTTTCAGACTCGTTTAATTTAAAATTCATTTCAGCAAGCTCTGCAGCTTTCTTTTCTAAATTTTTCTCTGCGAGTTTCAATTCGGTTATATCGGAAGATACACAAAGGACTAATTTTTCATTATTGTAGTGTCCATTTATAGCTCTTCTGAAAGTCTGAAGAAGGTGTATTTTACCTTTGGAGTCTATCAGTTTTTCTTCGGGAACAAATATTTCTTCCAATGAGCTTAATGCTGCTTCTTCCAGCTTTCTCTGGTACCCAATCTCCTTGCAATCAAAATATTCGAGGTCTTCCCTACCGACTAATTCGTCGACTGTTGTACCTAAAGCCTCGGCTACCGCTCTATTAGTTAATTCAAATTTTCCTTTCGCATTTTTAACCGTAATGTAATTAGGATCGGTATCAATTATCTCTCTTAAAAATGTCCTCTGCTTTTCTATTACATCTTTAGCCTTCTTTCTTTCGGTAATATCTCTGAAAACCAGGACAACACCGACAAGCAGAGGCTGAGAATCATTTTCATCTTTAATGGGAGCCGAACTGAAATCGACAGGTGTTTCAACTCCATTTTTCGAAATCAAAATCTTATCAGCTTTACCGACAATGGAATCATTTTTTAAAGAGATAGTAACCGGGTTTTCAAGAAGGTTTCCTTCTTCATCTTTAACAACAAAAACTTCCTTAATATTTAATCCGAAAGCTTCCTGGTATTTCCAGCCTGTCATTTTCTCTGCAACAGGATTAATTAGTTTTATTATGCCGTTTGAATCTGTAGCAATTAACGCGTCACCAATACTTTTTAAAGTAGCCGATAGCCAATGTTCATTTTCTTTTAACTTTTTCTCCATTTTATTTTTATACAGCGCCATTTCAATTGTCGAATGAAGTTCTCTTTCTTCAAATGGTTTTATTATATATCCGAAAGGCTCTGTAACTTTAGCACGCTGCAGTGTATCGTCATCGGTGTGAGCTGTTAAATAAATAACTGGTGTATCGAGTTCTTTTTTGATCCAACTTGCTGCTTCTATACCATCCATTTCGCCTTTTAATCTTATATCCATTAAAGTTAAATCCGGATGACAAATCCGGGCTTTGTTTATAGCTTCCTGACCAGACGCAGCTGTATCAGCAATTTTGTATCCCATTTCCAGTAAACGCTCTTTTAATTCCATCATTACAATAAAATTATCTTCTACGATTAGAACTGATGGTTTATTCATTTTTTCTTCCTTTGGTAATCATATTCAAATTTATCTAAATAGCCGGGTTCATTTTTATTTTAAATGATGTTCCTGAGCTTAAATTTATTTCTAAGGTACCTTCGAGCTGTGCGATTAATGTATCAACTAACTGCAGACCTAAGGATTGCTTTTTGTTTTCGGTGTAGCCTTCCGGCATACCCACACCATTATCACTCACAACAAGTAGTAATTCATTTTCTTCATCCCTGTTAAAATCAATTTTTATAGTGCCCGTCTTTTTTTCTTCCTCATAATCAGGGAAAGCATATTTGAGGGAATTGGAGATAAGCTCATTAATAATTAGTCCGCAAGGAACTGCATTATCAATGTTTATAAAAATATTATTTATATTAATATCCAGACGGATAACCGATTGATTTACTCCGTAAGAACGGAAAAGATCATTTGTGAGTCTTACTACGTATTCTTTAAAATCAATACTTCCAAGATCTTTAGATTGATAAAGCCTCTCGTGAACCAATGCAATTGATTTAACCCTGTTCTGGCTGTCTTTAAACATGTTGAGAGCCGCAAGATCTTTTATTTTTTTTGATCCTAGATAAAGCAAACTTGAAATGACCTGAAGATTATTCTTTACCCTGTGATGGATTTCTTTTAATAAAATTTCTTTCTCTCCTAACAGACCTTCTTTTTC
>CAZUOC010000124.1:0-4103 GCA_964622335.1 uncultured Ignavibacteriaceae bacterium | reverse complement strand
TGTGATGGATTTCTTTTAATAAAATTTCTTTCTCTCCTAACAGACCTTCTTTTTCTTCAAGCGATTTCTGAACTTTTTCTTCAGCTCTTTTTCTTTCAATAACTTCTTGGTTTAATTCATTAACTGATTTGTCTAACTCTTTGGTACGTTCAACAACACGGGTTTCAAGAATTTTATTTTGCTTTGTTATTTTCCTTGTTTTTCCCAGGAATACCAGAAAAGTTATAAAAGATAAACCAATACCGGCAAGAATTTTAAACCACCAAGATTGATAGAAGGTAGGAACTATAATTATTTGAAGCGATGCTTCTTTTTCGCTTGTTACACCATCGCTGGAAGCCTTGACAAGGAATGTATATTCCCCTGGGGGAAGATTGGTATACGTTGCATTATTCCTAGCTACATCGTTCCATTTATTATCGAAACCGAGGAGCTTATATGAAAACATATTTTTCTTTACATTGAAATAATCAAGTAGAGCAAAGTCAAATGTAATTACATTTTTACTGGATGGTATCTCGAGACTTTTTGTACTGACTATAGATTCGTTTAAAATTCCATCGGAAGAAATATGAACTGACTCGTTGTAGATTTTAAAATCAGTTATGACAACCGGAGCAACAAAGTTTTTTTCCTTTACACTATCCGGATTAAAAAATATCACCCCTTTATTAGATCCAAAATAGAACTTACCATCTTGTGATTTGATACAAGCCCCAGGTGAAAATTCAACAGATATTAAACCATTTCTTTGGGTATAGTTTGTAAACTTTCCTGTCTTTCTGTAAAGTTTTGTTAAGCTCATGTCCGTCCCTATCCACAGGTTTCCTTTATTATCTTCTTTAATACTATTTATTATCGGACTTAATAATCCATTACTTGTACTATATAATGTAAACTTTCCTGTTTCCCTGTTATAACAGTTTAAGCCTTTGTGGGTACCGAACCACATCAGTCCATCGCGGGTTTCGAGTATTGAAATTACAATGTTCCCGCTGATATGATTTCTCCCTGTAGAATCTGCTACAAAGTTTTTAAAGATTTGAGTTTTGGGATTGAACATGCTTACGCCGCCGCCATCTGTTCCCAGCCAGATCATTCCTTTACTGTCTTCGTAAATAATCCATATAAGGTTGTTTAATAATCCATTAGGCATGGCAGGATCAGTTAAGTATTCATAAAATCTGTTTGTATTTCTGTCGAACCGGTTAAATCCCCAATATGTACCAACCCACAGATTATTTTTGTGATCCTCATAAATAGACGTTACACCATTATTGCTTAGACAATTAGAAACACCAGGAATATAATTGTAGACTTTAAATTCCCCTGTTGCAGGATTATACCTATTTAAACCTCCACCATCTGTACCTATCCAGATTATTCCTTCGTGATCTTCTAAAATTGTTTTTACATAGTTATCGCTCAGGCTATTTTCATTTTTAGGATCATTGGAGAAATGAACTATGTTTTTTCCTCCAGGTGTAATTTTGTCAAGCCCGGTTTTTTTACAAATCCATAAATTGTCTTCTCTGTCCTTATAAAGATAATTAACTCTCTCATCGTCGAGATTTCTCTTATAATATTTACTATCGACCTGATATTTTCTAAAATTATTATTTGTTTGGTGAAGGCTGCTTACACCCCCGGCTGTACCTATCCAGATTATTCCCGTTTTATCTTCTGTTATTGAGTTTACATCATTATTAATAAGACTATACGAATCTAACTGACTGTGGAGAATTCTTGTGAATTTATTTTTCGTCCGTTCAAACTTATTTAGACCGTTCTTAGTTCCTACCCAAATGTTTTTTAATTTATCCTCGTAGATTGTATTTATATAATCATTAGAAATTGTATGGGGATTATCTGGCTCTGATTCGTAACGCTTAAAAATTCCGGTTGAAGGATTGTACACTTCCAAACCTTTTCCTGTTGTACCAATCCAAAGATTATTTAAATCATCTTCATAAACTGTTGTAATTTCTCTCTGCACAATTGTTCGGGGATTTTTATCATCTGCAATAAATTGCTTAATTAACTTTCCATCTTTTTGAATTTTAATTAATCCGTTCCATGAGCCAAGCCAGAGATTCCCTTCTTTATCTTCGGTAATACTTGTTACAGAATTGCTTGTCCCTACATATTTCTGGACATACATATCTTCTATAACGGTAAAATCGTTTTTCTCTCTGTTATACCTGTTTAGCCCCTCTAAAGTCCCAAACCACAATGTGCCGGATTTGTCATTGAAAATTGTATAAACGTAGTTATTGCTTATGCTATGAGGATCATTAGGATTGTTTTTATACTTATGAAATTTTTCCGTTTTCCAGTCAAATTTATTTAAGCCATCTGCTGTCCCAACCCATATATCACCGTAATAGTCCTCATAAAGAGATAAGATTGAATGACTGGAAATGCTTGCGGGGTTAGTTTGTTCTGGAAGAAATATTTTAAAATTATAACCGTCATATCTATTTAAGCCGTTATAAGTTCCAAACCATAAGAAGCCTTTGCTGTCCTGAAAAATTTTTGTAACACCGTTTACAGAAAGTCCGTCATCAGTAGTAATGTGGGTAAATTGAAAATCATCTTCCTGTGAATACAAATTTGTTATTGCGATGGAGAGAAGAACTATTACTTTTAAAAAAGATTTGAGTATCATTTGGCACTCAAATTTTTTATAACATTAAAACATTTCAAATCGGGTAAAGGAAAGCCAAATAAATAAATGCAGGTGCCCCAAAATTTTTTAAAATCAAACTCTGAAAAATATGGACCCGCCCTTCCATAAAAGAATTTTAGGAAATACATCTTTTCTGATACTGCATCAGAATAACTTAAATCGAATTTCATAATGTCTCTTCATAAAATTTACGTGTCTACCTCTAATCAAACCTAACAGCTATCTAATCAAACTTATCAGTTATTTCTTACGCATCCCTGTTTCAATGGCTTGTTCAATTCATGGAAAAACGAAGCTTAAAAATTGCTTTCTCTCGCTTTCCTTTCTATAGCTTCTTATCAATTGCAGTTAATAACCCAATACCTATGCCACGAAGTAATAATGCTTCTTATCGAATTGAATGAAATTTGAGGCTATAACAGATTTAGGGGTAATAATTTCTATAAAAATGGTCGTAAATGTTACGATAAAACAGAATATGGTTGAAAAGTATTTTCCAAATTTTGGTCGCTATTTTTAATAATGAAATCAGCGTTACTATGAAGCGAGAATACATGTTTGTATCGATGCACGTTAGCTGCTTTGCCTTTACAGCTTACTTCTGTGCTAAAATTTTAATTCCAGACCAAGATTGAAAAATCGGCTGCTTAAAACCTGGGGTATTGCAAAAACATTTGGTATTTCTGCAGACACCTGTACAAAACGATAACCACCAAAATTTTTGCGATCGAACACATTTAAAACTTCCGCAACAATAACAAGATTTTTAGAATTCCCGATATCAAAGTTTGCAGACAATCCCATATCGACACGAAAATAAAAAGGGAATCCATTCAGTTTATCCACTGATACTTTTAAATACCTTCTTCTTGTTTCGGGATCAGTTACAATTTCTCTGCTATTATATAAATATCCACTGCCTAATAACAAACGGAAATGTGACTGCCAGTTCGGATGCTTCTTAATTCTGTCTTGCAAAAAAAGCTGAAGAGTATGTGTCTGATCTGTAAGTCTTGGGCGATATGCTGTGTATGTTCCATCCGGGAGCTTAGTTCTTTCTTGTGTATTAAGATAGCCGTATCCAAACCAGCTATTCAATCCCTCAACAATTTCTCCCTGTACCGTTAAATCAAAACCGTAAGTAAATCCATTATCGCTATTTGTATCAAGATATTCCATTTTTTCACGCTCGATGTAATATGGAATTAATCTACTTAGATTATTATAGTAAGCATCAAAATTAAATTTTAGTTTTTCTTTAAACCTGTATTCCCATCCTGCAGCATAGTGAATTGACCTTTGAGCTTTTAACTTAGTCCCAGTGCTTACCTTTTTATTTCTTAACTCGGGATAATATGGCGGCTGATAATAATATCCCCAGCTAAAAGTTATATTGTGAATCGGAGAGATTATA
>CAZUOC010000123.1:0-6401 GCA_964622335.1 uncultured Ignavibacteriaceae bacterium | reverse complement strand
AAATATAATATTAATATATTACAAGCAATCTATTTTTGCAGGAGTCAAATATTTTATATGGCTTTTATAACAATTGCGCTTACGTCATCCTCAAATTTGCCCAAAGTAAAAGAATTTAGCTCATTTTGAAGTGATTCGAGAAGGGATTGGTGCCCATTTAAATTTTTTATTAATTCCTTAAGTTTTTCAGATCCGAATTGTTTTCCAGCTTTTGAGCGGGCTTCTATAATTCCATCAGTTGCAAGCAAAATCAGATCATTTGGTTCTAGTTTAACAGATTCTTCCTTAAAATCTCCGTCAGGTGCAAATCCTAAAAGAAGTCCTTTTGATTTTACAGTTTTAACTTCATTTTTTGAATTTTGCTTAAAAAGAATTGGGAGATCTCCCGCACCGGCATATCTTACCGTCTTATCTATGTTATTAAGTAATAGAATAGAAAGCGTCGCGAAAACTTCCGAGACTTTAGCATCCTGATAAACATATTTATTAACCTGCTGCAAAATTTCACCCGGAGAGTATTCTTTTGAATTTTGTAAAACTCCACGGATAGCACTTCTTACATAACCTGCGTAGGCAAATGCAAAATACCATGCACTCCATTTTTTCCCCATAACATCCCCAAGTATAACAGCAAGATTATTTTCATCAAGCTGGAAATAATCAATAAAATCACCACCGGGAATTCCCTGGAAAGGTTTATGCCATTGGCTAATGTCAAAACCTTTAAACTCCGGTGACGAATCCGGGACTACTTTAGCGCGTAGAGATTCTGCTGCGCTATTCAACTCATTTACAACTTTAATTTTTTCTTTATCAATATTTTTTATTATCGCACTTATTTTTGCGGCAACAACTTTAGGCCCTGATTCTTTTGTAACATAATCTGTGATTCCTAAATCGTATCCCTTGAGTATTGCATCTTCTTCATTCTTTGAAGTAAGAAAAACAAAAGGAATAGATTGTAACGCTTCATCTTCCATAAGTATTTTCCTGAATTCAAAGCCATCCTTCTCCGGCATTATAACATCTGATATAATTAACTCGGGTCCAAATGATTTCAATAATTCCATTGCTTCATCTACGCTTGTAACAGCTTTGCAGTCAAATCCTGCATTATTAAGATTAAACTGAAAGAGTTTTATTATTGTAGAATCATCATCGAGAAGCAAAATTTTGTGTGTGCCGTTATTGAAAGAGTCTTCAATATTTTTCTTTACACCATAACTCTTATAGATATCCGTTCGTTTTAATAATGCTCTAACTTTTATAAGCAGTTCATCTACATCAAAAGGTTTTGTTATAAAATCATCACCGCCCGCGTCTAATGCAGTTGATTTATCTTCAAGACTTGTTTTAGCAGTAACGAAAACGAAAGGCAACATTCTGTAATTTTGATTTTCTCTTACACTGCGACAAAAAGTAAATCCATCCATTTCGTCCATCGTTACATCGCAAAGAACAAGATCAATATTCTTTTCCTTTAAGATATCGAATCCTTCATTAGCGCCTTTAGCTTCAAATGTTTGATAATCATTATACTTTAAATGATGCGCAAGAAGTTTCCTGATTGTTAAATCATCATCAATTATCAAAATAGATTTTTTGTTATTATCGATCATAGGACATTTTTACAAGAGGACTAGAGATATTGTATTAATTATTATTAAAAAGGATAAGGCTTGGGATACGAAAGTCTTACTTAGAAAGGATATATTCAAACGAGTGTGAAAAATTCTTACCACTATAGTACTTCCAGCATATTGTTAAAAATAAAATCATAGCTAATGAGTTTTTTATCAGCCAAAGCTGGCTACTGCTTCTTCTTTTGTTTCAAATGATTCAAATACTCTGTACATTCTTGTAAGCTCAAACATTGAACGCACATTGGGTTGAAACCCGACTAATTTTAGATCTCCTCCAAGTGCTGTGATTTTTTTCAACGACACTACAAGGGCACCAAGGAAAGTTGAATCAATAAATTCGCAGTCGGCAAGATCCACAACTATTCTTTTTTTTCCTGATTCTATATCACTTACCAAAGTTTTCTTAAAATCCTCGGCTTCCTTTAAAGTAGCACGGGTTAGGTTTACTTTCTCGACAGTTATATCCCCTACTTCTTCCTTATTGTATTCCTGAAACATATTAACCCGCCTTTTCGAATGGTCTGTTTTGAATATTAAATTTTTCCATAAGTCTGTAAATTGTTGCTCTGCCAAGTTGTAGTTTCTTTGCAGCTTCAACTATGTTGCCGTTTGTTACTTTAAGTGCATGACGTATCGATTCTTCTTTAAGCCTCTCAAAAGGAACAATTGAGTCATCGCTAAATAAACCACCGTTTAAATCAATACTGCCGTTTGACTGTGCAGCTTTTATATGCGGAGGTAAATCTTCAACATCAATAATATCGCGCTCTGCAATAATCAAACACCTTTCAATCGTATTTTCGATTTCCCTGATATTACCCGGCCAGCTGTACTCATATATTAACTTAAGAGCCTTTTTGCTGAATCCTTTAACATTTTTGCTCAGCTTTTTATTAAATGAATCTAAAAAGTGATGAGCAATAACTAAAATATCTCCTTTTCTTTGCCTTAGTGGAGGAATATATATTGGAAATGAATTTAACCTGTAAAACAGATCTTCCCTGAATTCTTTATCATCAACAGCTTTTTTGAGTTCGCGGTTTGTAGCTGAAATAATTCTTACATCAGTTTTAACTGTGTCTGTTCCGCCGACTCTTTCAAATTCTCTTTCCTGAATAACTCGTAACAGTTTAGCCTGGAGAAGCATTTCAAGTTCACCAACTTCATCTAGAAATATCGTACCTTCGTTTGCAACTTCAAACTTTCCAAGCTTCTTTTGATAAGCTCCGGTAAAAGAACCTTTTTCATGTCCGAAAAGTTCGCTTTCCAATAATTCTCTTGGAATAGAGGCACAATTAACTACAACAAAAGGTTTATCTTTTCTTTTTCCATTATAATGAATTGCTCTCGCAATTAGCTCTTTACCTGTTCCACTTTCACCATGAATTAAAACAGTTATGTCATTATCAAGAACTTTGGTAACTAACTTAAAAACATCCTGCATTTTTCCATCGGCAGAAATAATATTGTCGAAGCTATATTCTTTCTTAACATTTTCCTTAAGATTATGAAGCTCCCGTAAAAGATCATAATTTTTAATTGCATTTTTAATTGATGGTTCTAGTCTTTGCTGGTCAATCGGTTTTGGAAAATAATCAAATGCGCCGAATCTTAGCGATTCAACAGCTACTTCAATACTCCCCTGAGCTGAAAGAATAATCACTGGCAGATTATCATCAAATTGTTTTATTCTTTTTAGAGCTTCCAGACCATCGAGACCTGGTAACATAATATCAAGAAGAATAAGATCGGGTCTTTGTGTTAAATTTCTTAAAACATCTTCGCCGTTTGTAAAAGTCTGAGCCTGGTATTTCCATTTGTCTTTCACCCAATAAGATAAGAGTTTTGAAATCGCTGGTTCATCATCAACGATAAAAACTAATTTGCTCACAATGCCTTCCTTTTTATTCGTTTTTAGTCAGTCTAACTATAACTGTGGTTCCTTCATTTAGCTCGCTTTGAATTGAAATGGAACCCTTATGTAAATCCACTATCTGCTTAACAAAAACCAAGCCTAAGCCCGTTCCAGTACTCTGCTCAGCGGATTTGTTATCACTAAAGTATTTTTGAAAGATATAAGGAAGGTCTTTTTTAGCAATTCCAATACCAGTGTCGGTAATTATTACTTCAAATTCTTTAAATAAACTATGTGCAAAAACCGAGATTCTGCCCCCTTTTCCAGTATATTTAATCGCATTGTTTAGTAAGCTGTTAAACATTTGTTCGAGTCTTTCTTTATCCCCCTCAATATAAATCTCTTCGTCAGGTAGTTCCACAGTTAAATGTTGATTTTTATCTTTAATATTCTCCTGATTTTTTTCAATAACCTTATGCAACAAGGGTATACAATTGAACCTGGTTTTATTTAGACTTATTTCTCCTTTTTCTAGACGTGTTAAATCAAGAACACCATTGATAAGTTTGGCAAGTCTTTTTCCTTCTGAAAGGATTATATCATTGAATTCTTTTCTGTGTTCCTCTGTCATTGAAGGATCGGAACCAATTGATTCTGAAAAACCAACTATCGATGCTAATGGAGTTCGGAACTCATGGGAAATATTTGAGATAAATTCCGATTTCATCTTGTTAAGCTCTTCAAGAAGAGAAATCTTTTGTAGACCTCTCGATCTTTCAATACTGATAATTCGCTTTGCTTCTTTATGCTTTTCGCTCAACTCAGTTATCTTATTTTCAAGTTTTTTTATAAAAGACAGGTTCCGTCCTATTCCGATTACACCTTTAATATTTTCTTCCTCAAGAAGAGCCTTTATCCTGAATTTAAATGTGAATTCATTCCCGGACTTATCAAGTAAAACAGCTTCGAAGGTCGTTACTTTACCATCGGGAGAAAGAGCTTTTTGAAAAGCGCTCAACACCAGGGACTTAGAGGAAGTTTTAACAGCTTCAATAAAATATTTTCCGGTTAATTCTTCCGGTTGATAACCAAGAAGAAGCGCCCCAGTCTTATTTATGCTCTTTATATAACCGGAATAATCAAGAGAAAAGATAAGATCGTCGGATACCTCAATAAGAGATTTTAATTCATCCGTATAAGAAGAGATAATTGTTTCAGAAGATTTTTGATCCTGCAAGGTTCAATTAATGTTTTTATGAATATCTGATTAGAAATATATTCAATAAAAAAATAAATTAAAAAAGTTTTACAAGGGAGGGATTGATAAAAACTAATTAACAGTTTCTTCTTTCTGGAGAGCTTCATAATATTTTCGTATAAGATTTTCATAATCTCTCGAAAATCCTTCGCGAACAGCCTTGTTCAATTCATCTTTTATCTTTTCAATATTTTTATCATTACTTAGATTTAAATCCTGGGGTGATTCCCTTTCTATATTCTGACCTGTATTAGATTCTCTGTTCTTTTCAAAATCTCTTTCATTAATTGATCTCTGAGCATCAAGCAGCTTTGAAAGAATCCTTTCCTGCTTTTGAACCAGATTATCATCAAGCTTTTCGGTATTCATATCTTTAACAACTTCCTGCATTTGTTTAAGTACATCGTCAAGATTAGATGAAAGACTTTTTGATTTTCCCTGTTCTTTTGCTTCTTTGTTCAACTGATCTAAAGATTTTCTGATAAGATCCTGCTGCTGTGCAAGTCTTTGCATTTCTGCCTGCTGCTGTTGACTAAGAGAACCCTGCTGCATCTGCTTAAGCATTTGCGTAAGATTATTAAGACCCATCTGCTGACCTGACAATTTCTGAAGCTGTTGCATCAATGACATCATTCCACCCTGTCCCCCACCCTGCATCATTGCTTCCATAGAACCTTTTAACAAAGTTGATGCTTCGTTCAATGATTCCATAGCATTTCCCTGACTGATTGAAGCCATGCTGCCGTTCCTGTTTTGTAATGATTGGATGGACCTCGACATTTCTCTTTGAGCATCACCCAGGCTTTTCCCCATCTCCGGTGTAATTGCAAAAGTTTTTTGTGAAAGTTCGCTCATCTGTTTTAGAATTTTTCCAAGATCATTTTGAACATTATTTTGTTCCTGTGCATTCTCATCAAAAGCCGATGAATTTGGCTCAAGCTCTTTCGCCTGATTCTTAAGTTTCTCCTGCTGCTTTGACAGATCAATAAGATTATCCAGAATTTTCATCATATCTGTAAAAGTCTGCATCTCGTTCATTTGTGACATTGAAGATTGAAGATTCTTCAATTGCTGATTCATTTGTTTCATATTTTGCTGAAGCTGCTGCTGATTCTGCATAGCCATCTGTTTATTATTCTGCTTCATATTTTGTTGAGCTTGCTGAGATTTCTGCTGATTCTCCTGCTTTTGAAAATCTTCTTTCAGCTTTTCCATTTCCTCTTTAGGCATATCCTTCAACTCATTCATCTTTTCAGAAAGTTTGTCAAGTTCATCAGAAAATTTTTGAAAATCTTTAGTCATTTGTTCCTGCTGTTCGCCCAATTTGTCGCTTTGAGATTTATCTGATAAATCGCTTTCATTTGTCTGGTTTTGCAAATCTTTTTGCTTTTCAGTCATCATTTCAGAACGCTTGAGAAGTTCATCCACTTTTTGTTCTATCTGGATTCTCTTTAAAAGGTTCAAGGTTCTCTCAATACTTTTTTTGAACATATCTTCGTCCATCTTAAAATTCTGAAAAGCATCCTGCGTTTGTTGACGATTGAGATTTTGCAGCACATCCTGAAGTTTCTTAAAAGCTTCTTTTAAATCATCACTCGTTAATTCATCCATCATTTTCTGAAGTTCCATATATTTTTCAATCGTT
>CAZUOC010000122.1:0-6407 GCA_964622335.1 uncultured Ignavibacteriaceae bacterium | reverse complement strand
TGTTACATTTGGATTACTGCCAGTGACAACTGTATAGCTTTTATCGAAAAAGTTTGGATGTGAAAAATTAAAATAATATGTTCCATTTGGTACACAACTTAATATAGCAGATTTATTATTTACAAAAAGACTTCGGTCAAACAGTAATTTTAAATAATGGTGAAAGTTTGTTTCTTTCGCAATATAATGTTAATATAGGTGATAATGATTTAGTTCACAATGAAACTGCAGTTTAAATTTTGTTATTTTAAAAGTTACTAAACGGAGTGTAAATGCAACGAAACGGAAAAGAAGAAATATATAAGCTAGTAAATGAACTTTCTTCGAAGCTTAATTCAGGTTATAAAGAAACGGCAATAGTTTTAGCTGCAGGTCACGGTAAGAGAATTAAATCTCAGAAATCTAAAATGCTGCACAAAATATGGGAGGTACCAACTGTAGCAAGAGTTTATGAAGCATGCCAAAAAGGTATCAAGGGAATCAACATTATCATTGTTGTTGGAATTAAAGCCAGGGATGTAATGAATGTGGTCGGGAAGAAACCGTCAACTGCATTTGCTTACCAGGAAACACAGAACGGAACAGGTCATGCTGTTCAGATTGCCCTTGAAAAGCTGAATAAGAAATTTAATGACGGAATAGTCTATGTCCTTCCGGGCGATATGGGATTGATTGATAAAGATACCATTAAGCAATTAAGAAACAGGTTTCTAAAAACAAAGTCGGACATGCTGGTTCTTACAGGAATATTTGAAGGCGATCCTGCCAACAATTCTTACGGCAGAATTGTACGTGTAAAAAAGCATGATGAAAAGGGAAAACTATCGGGAGAAGATGAAGACAAAGTTATAGAAATAGTTGAGCATAAAGATATTCTTGCATTGGATGAAAACAAACCGTACAAGTTAAAATTCAGAGGACGGACATATTCTTATACAAAACAGGAATTGATTGAGAATAACGAATTTAATTCCGGTGTTTATGCTTTTAATTATAAAAAGCTTGTCAATTTGATTGGTTCTCTCAGGAGCAACAATGTGCAGAATGAAATTTACATAACCGACATGATATCTCTTTTTAATAAAAAGGGATTTACGGTTAATGCGATGAGTCCGAAACAACAGCATGTTGTGATGGGCTTTAACAATAAATCTGTTCTTAAAGAAATGGAGGAAGTTGCGAGAAGACAGGTTTATGAAAAACTTAAAGATATAATTGAAATAAATGATCCAGATGATTTTTTCATTCATGAGCAGGTTGTTGATGAAATAATAAAAATGGATAAACAGAATATTCCACTCGATATTGTGATCGGCAAAGGAGTTTACATCGGTAAAGGAGTAAAGTTAAATTATAATCTTAGATTAAGAAGGAACGTTTTTGTAGATGGAAACGTTCATTTTGGAAAAGATGTTTATATTGACCAGAACGTTCATCTTTCCTGTTTTCCAGAACAGACTCTTAAACTCGGTAATGCTGTTCAGATTTTATCCGGTGATATAATTAAAGGAAATATAATTATTGGAGATAATACGAGAATTGAATCCAGTGTTAATATGACAGGCAGCGATGAATTCCCATTAAGGATCGGGAGCGGTGTTCTTATTAAGGGTACGAGTTATGTATTTGGTTCGATCATAGAAGACGGCATTCAGATTGAACACAGTGTTATTATAAAAAAGAAAGTGGAAAGACTAGAAAAGAAAACAGGGGATGTTCAGCCGATAAAATTTTATTTGCCAATGCCTGAAGGTATCGATGCGATTGATGATTTGTGATGTCACACTGAGCTTGTCGAAGTGTGAACTTGTCAGTCTTCGACTCCGCTCAGACTGACAAAACTTTTCTTACTTAGATTTACTGGTATTTTTCTGAAGACTATTCAGGTGGCGTGTTAAAGCAGCTTTTTTTCTTGCGGCATTATTCCTGGGAATCTTACCTTTTATAGAACCTTTATCAATAAACGAGACTGCTTCTTTATAATTTTTTTCAGCTTCGGCTAATTCGGTAGTTTTAAGAGTTTTCTTGTAGAGAGTTTTAATTCCCGATTCTATTCTCTGATTTACTTCTCTTTTTCTTTCATTCGTACGTATTCTTTTCTTTGCGGATTTATGTGATGCCATTAGTAAAAAACCTTAGTTAATTGTAAAAAAACGAGTCCAAATATATCCATTCACCTGTTTGATGTCAAATTTATCTTTTCGTAATTTTATTACCATTATTGATTATCCGTAGCACAGATTACTAATCTGTGCTTTTTAACTTAAAGGACGACAATTGCTTAAAGTAAACGAAATATATTTCTCCATCCAGGGCGAAAGCTCAAAAGCAGGACTACCCTGTGTTTTTGTAAGACTCACATACTGCAACCTACGGTGCGTTTATTGCGATACCGAGTATGCTTTTTATGCCGGGGAAGATTATACGGTAGACAGCATTATTTCAGATGTTAAAAAATACAACTGCAAACTTGTTGAATTGACAGGTGGCGAACCTCTTGTGCAAACTCAGTCGCTTGACCTGATGAAGAGATTATGCGACGAAGGTTACGAAGTTATGCTCGAAACAGGCGGCAGTCTTTCAATTAAAGATGTCGATCCCAGGGTAATGATAATTATGGATCTCAAGTGTCCATCGAGCGGAATGATGAAAAAGAATTTTTATGATAATATTAATTACCTGAAACCAACAGATGAACTTAAGTTTGTTATCGGCAGCAGGGAAGATTATGACTGGATGAAAGATATTATAAAAAAATATAAACCCGGTAAAAAATTTAAGATTCTCGTCTCAGTTGTTTTCGATCAGCTTGAACCCGTAACTTTAGTCGATTGGGTTTTGGAAGATAAGCTGAACGTACGTTTCCAGTTACAGATGCATAAGTTCATCTGGGATCCAGCAGTTAAGGGTGTGTAATGAAAATAGCTAAAGAATTCAGATGGGAGATGGGGCACAGGCTTCCCGAACATTTTGGTAAGTGCAAAAATATTCACGGGCATTCCTATAAAATGCTCGTTGAACTCGAAGGTGAAGTTGAAGAATCGGGAATGGTGATGGACTATTACGATCTTAAAAAAATAGTAGAACCGATTGTTGAAAAGCTCGACCACGCTTTTATGGTTTACAAAGAAGATAAAGAAATAATCTCTTTCCTCGAAAAAGTAAAATCAAAAATGGTTGTTGTTGAGTTTCAATCAACAGTTGAAAACATCTGTAGATATTTTCTCAGCGAAATAAAAAAAGCAAACTTCCCGCAGAATGTTAAAAAAGTATCTGTCCGCATTTATGAGACGGCTGATGATTATGCGGAATCTTCAGTAGATTTACTATAAAGATTATAAATGAAAACAGAACTTGACATATTGAAAGATGTAGCGAGAAAACTTTCCTCTATTAATGTTTCATATATGTTGACCGGCTCTTTAGCAATGATGTATTATGCACAGCCGCGGATGACAAGAGACATAGACATTGTTGTTGAACTAAATAAACTGCAAATAGAAAATTTTATTAAGTTATTTGAAAAGGATTACTACCTGGCATCAGAAGCGATAAAGGATTCCGTCGAGACTTTTTTTATATTTAATCTGATACACCGCGATAGTTCAGTCAAAATTGATTTTGCCGTAAGAAAGCCGGAAGAATACAGGTTGGTCGAATTTAATAGAAGGGAAAAGGTTATCTTTTCCGGTATTGATCTTTATATTGTAAGTAAAGAAGATTTGATTCTTTCAAAGCTGAACTGGGCAAAAGAATCTAATTCCGATTTACAGAAAAGGGATATTAAGAGCTTATTAAATACAGGTTATGATGAAGTGTATTTATTAGAATGGTCTAAGAAGTTAAATCTTTATAGTTTTCTTTTGAGTATAAAAGATGAATGACACCAGCCCCTGGGCAAAAAAAATACAGGATGAATTATTTGCAAAACTTTCCGGTGAAGAAAGACTATTGATGGGGCTTGAAATGTTTGAGACAGCAAGAAAAATTGTTCTCTCATCATTTCCTCCCAACCTTCCTGAAAATGAGATAAGAAAAAAATTGTTTCTCCGCTTTTATGGTAATGATTTTTCGGAAGAAGAGAAGGAAAAGATTTTAGCAAGTCTTTAGAAGGCTGAGAACATCTGTAAATATTTTCTTAATGAAATAAAAAAAACAAACTTCCCGCAGAATGTTAAAAAAGTATCCGTCCGCATTTATGAAACTGCAGATGATTATGCGGAGGAGAGTGAACTCTTAGCAAAGTGAATTGATTCTGAAATGAGACAATTTTTGTTTTAATTTTCATATTGTCTTAAGGATATATTTACTATTTTAAAATTGTATCTTAAATCTACCTTATTAATATATTACTAGTTATGGCAGATAGCCCAATCGAGCGACTTCAGAAACTTACCGGTAAGAAGTGGGACATTATAAAGCTTGCTGAGAATAATTCAATAAAAGAAAAAGAGAAAATAGCAAAGTTACTTTATGTCAATGGTACTAAAATCATTGATAGTGACTGCGACTTTGTTGTGTTCGGTTCCTTAGCAAGAAATGAATTTACTTCGGGGAGTGATTTGGACTGGACACTATTAATTGATGGTATTTCAAAACCGGATCATCAGAATACTGTAGTTGATCTCAGAAATAAATTAAGTGAATCAGGTTACAATGCTCCGGGAACAACTGGTGCTTTTGGCGGCATGGCGTTTAGCCATGATATGATTCATCATATTGGGGGTTTTGAAGATGATAATAAAAACACAACGCGCCGGCTCCTGTTGCTTTTAGAATCTTTCCCTGTTTCTATGCAGAATAATTCCGTTGTATATAAGAATGTTATTAAAAATATATTAACACGATATTTGAATAAAAGTTTTACAACTGGTGACTTAAAATTTCCTAGATTTTTGTTAAATGATATTGTTAGATACTGGAGACTGATCTGTGTTGATTTTGCTGCAAAGGAATGGGCTGAAAGAGAACATAAATGGGTTTTAAGAAATATTAAACTAAGGTTTTCCAGAAAATTATTATTTACTGCAGGAATGCTGATGTGTTACTCTTTTCATGAAAACGGAAAAAGTAAACATGACCAGGATAGTGAAATAGAAAAGGCAATTAAGGAATTTGTCTTTAAAACACCCCTTGAAATTTTAGCGGGGTTTTTATTGAAATATGATTTAAAAGACATTGCTGTGGATTTGTTTGATTCTTATGATTATTTTCTGTCTGTATTAAATAATGAAGATAAAAGAAAGCATTTAGAAGGTCTCAGTCCTAAAGCTATTAAAGGGGATAAACTTTATCAGGAATTAAGAGAAAAAGCTCACATTTATCAAGGTGCATTAACTAAAATGTTCTTCAATGAAGAAACACCTTTGAAAGATTTTACAATAAAATTTGGAGTATTTTAATGAAGTTAATCGGATTCTCAACAGGAAGTATTGCCCTCAGTAATTATAAAAAAGCTATTGAGGATCTGGAAAATCATCTGGATTTAATTAATTCTATCGAACTTTCTGCTCTAAGAGAAACTGAATTAGAACCATTAATAAATGAATTAGACAAGCTGAAATTATCCGGCTATAAATATGTTTCTTTTCATGCTCCTAGTGGGTTGAAGGTTTTAACTGAGAAACGGACCATTGAGCTGCTTAAAATACCCGCTGATAGAAATATGAATATCATTCTTCATCCGGATATTATAGAAGATTATTCATTATGGAAAGGATTTGGTGAACTGCTGCTGATTGAAAATATGGATAAGAGAAAGCCAATAGGGAGAACTCTGGAGGAATTGGATTTTATTTATTCAGAACTGCCTGAAGCCTGTTTATGTTTTGATATAGCTCATTCGAGGCAGGTTGATCCGACAATGTATGAGGCAAAAATGGTTTTGAGTAAATATGGTGATAAAATAAAACAGATTCATATTAGCGAAGTTAACTCTCAAAGTAAACATGTAAGAATGAGTTACGAAACTATTTTAGCATTTACAAAAGTTGCAGATTTAATTCCTTCCGATACTCCAGTTATTATAGAATCCCCGGTTAAGGAATATGAAATTTCTGCTGAAGTTGATAATGTCTTAAGAGCTTTAAAGAGAAAAGAACTGGAGTTTAATTTTTCTTAGTGGTTTATAATGCTATTAAATGAAAGATTTATGGGGAGTTTTACGGCACGAACCAAGTGGTTGTTGTTGAGTTCCAGTCCACCGTTGAGAACATCTGTAAATATTTTTTGAACGAAATAAAAAAAGCAAACTTCCCGCAGAATGTTAAAAAAGTATCCGTCCGCATTTATGAAACTGCTGACGATTATGCGGAGGAGAGCGTTGAGTTATAAATCACAACTTTAAGAAAACAGCAATTTTAAATTGTAAGGTTACTATAAATAGAATTTATTAAACAATACAACAT
>CAZUOC010000121.1:0-6410 GCA_964622335.1 uncultured Ignavibacteriaceae bacterium | reverse complement strand
TTGCAATTAATGTTTTTTGTGATATTTTTGCTTTTAAAATGGTTCCTATAATTGTTCTGCTCATCATAATAGTTCTCCTGGCAGTTTTTGCAATTTCAATTTATAACTCTCTTGTAGGACTAAGAAACCAGGTAAAGAATGCCTGGTCGCAGATTGATGTTCAGCTTAAACGGCGGCACGATCTCATTCCTAATTTAATTGAGACAGTTAAGGGATATATGAACCACGAAAGAGCAACTCTTGAAAATATTACTAATGCTAGAAGCGAAGCAGTAAGCGCACAAGGTGTTTCGGAAAAAGCACAGGCAGAAGCCCAGTTAACAGAAGCAATGGGAAAATTTAATCTTGTAGTTGAAAATTATCCTGACCTGAAAGCAAACCAGAATTTTCTTGCTCTTCAGGAAGAGTTAACTTCAACGGAAAACAAAATTTCTTTTTCGCGGCAAAATTATAATGACCAGGTTTTATTCTATAATAATAAAATCCAGATGTTTCCTTCGAACATTTTAGCTAATATGTTCAACTTTAGGCTGGAAGTTTTCTTCCAGGTTGAAGATAAAGCTGAAAGAGAAGTTCCGAAAGTAAGTTTCTCATAATATTTTTTGTCATTCTGAATCTTGATTTATCAGGATGAAGAATCTAAAGAGATTCTTCGTCGCTGCGCTCCTGAGAATGACCACCACTTTCAAAATTAGTAAAACACGATGTGGGAATTAATAAAATCTAACCGAAGAAAGTCCACCTTCCTTTTTACAGGAATGGCAATCATTTTGATTCTGCTTGGCTACTTAGTTGGCAGCACTTTTTATCCTGATGGTGGAGGAGTGTTCGGCGTTTCTATTGCTATTATAATCTGGACAGTTCTTTCTATTGTTAGTGTTTCTTCCGGAAGTTCTTTAATGCTTTCATTAAGCAAAGCACAGGAAGTTACACCGGCAGTTCACCAGCAGCTTTTTAATGTGGTTGAAGAAATGAAAATTGCTGCAGGTTTGCCCGCTATGCCCAAGATTTATATAATAAACAGTGAAGCAATGAACGCTTTTGCTACGGGGAAAGATCCTTCCAATTGCGCTGTTGTAGTAACAGCAGGCTTGCTTTCAAAATTAAACCGTGATGAGTTGCAGGGAGTTATCGGACATGAAATTTCCCATATTCTTAACCGCGACACAAAGTTTATGGTTTATGCTGGAGTTATGCTTGGTGCAATTGTTTTAATTGCAGAAATATTTTTAAGAGGAATGTTTTTTTCAGGCGGTGGAAGAAGATACAGTTCCAAATCCAGTGGAGGCGGTCAGGGTCAGGTTATTATGCTTGCAGTAGCAATAATCTTTGCAATCTTAGCCCCGATTATGGCAAGACTACTTTATTTTGCGATTTCAAGAAAGAGAGAATATCTTGCCGATGCTTCTTCAGCAAGATTAACGAGATATCCCGAAGGTCTCGCTTCCGCGCTTGAAAAAATTTCTAATTGTACCGATGAACTTCCCACTGCAAATAAAGTTACTGCTGCAATGTATATTGCTAATCCTTTAAAGAAAAAAGGAATGAAGCTTTCTGATTTAACAAGCACTCATCCTCCAACTTCCGAAAGAATAAAAATACTTAGAGGAATGATGTTCGGACATGGCGCTAATTATAATGATTACCAAAAAGCTTTTTCTTCTGTTAAAAATTCATCTTCGGTCATTATTCCTGCTTCCGGTTTAAGTGATGCCGGGGTTATTCCTTTAAGAACGGGAGGACAATCGGGAGAAGAAAATTCTACTGCTGATGAAAAAAGAAAAACCGGTAATATTATGATGGCGGTAAATAATTACTCTTCAATAACCTGCCAGTGCGGAATGAAAATAAAAATTCCTCCCGGCTTCGGAACTAACAAAGCTGAAATTACCTGCCCCAAATGCGGTACTGTACATAAAGTCTCTGTTGCAGAACAGATGAGAAGCGGAGTTGTGTAAATGAAACTCTACGTTGGTACAAGCGGCTACAGCTACAAGGAATGGAAAGGCAATTTCTATCCTGAAGATATTAAGTCACAGGATATGCTTAGGTATTATGCAAAACATTTTTCAACAGTTGAGATTAATAATACATTTTACCGAATACCGAAGAAGGAAGTTTTTAAATCCTGGAAAGATCAGGTTCCTGCAAAGTTTAGATTTATATTGAAAGCTCCGCAGCTTATTACACACATAAAAAGATTGAAGACAGATACACAGGACACTGTCGAATACTTTACAAAAGTTTCATCTGCGCTTGGCGAGAAAAGGGGAGTTGTGCTTTTCCAGCTTCCGCCAAACTTTAAGCTTAACCTTGAAAGGCTCGAACAGTTTATAGACATAGTTCCCAAAGAAATAAAAGCCGCTTTTGAGTTCCGCCACGAAGAGTGGTTTATAGACGATGTTTATAATCTCTTAAAGAAAAAAAATTTTGCTCTCTGCCTTTCCGATACTGACGAAGAACCGGTGAAGGAACTTATAAACACTGCCGACTGGACTTACCTCCGTTTAAGAAGAATAAACTACACAAAGAAAAACCTTACCGACTGGCATAAAAAAATTGCCGAGATGAAATGGAAAGAAGCTTACATTTTCTTTAAGCATGAAGATGAAGGCAAAGGACCTGAGTTTTCGAAAAAGTTTATGGAATTGGGGGCAAGTTAGAACTCTGTTCCTAAAGCATGGTAAAAACCTATGCCTTTCGTTCACAGATTGTTTATTTTTAGAAAAAGAATCTGGATTATGTATTTATATAATCCTTTAATGAAATCTTTAAAATGAAATTCTTATCCTTCAACGAGAATCTTGTGGGAGAAAATCTTATGAAACAATACGAAGCAGTTATTGAAGTTATGAAATCTAACGGTGGTTACGCAACTTTAGGAAATCTATATCAGGAAGTATTTAGGATTGAGAATGTTAAATGGGGAACCAAAACTCCCTTTGCTTCAATTAGGCGAATTGTTCAAGATGAGCGATTCTTTTTTAAAATTAAACCAGGTCTTTGGGCTCTTAAAACTGAGAGAGAAAGGGTCTTACAACTCTTTGATTTACAAAAAAAGAAGGGTTCTACTGAAACTGAATTTAACCATACATATTTTCAAGGATTATTACTTGAAATTGGAAAATTAAGAAACTTTGAAACTTATATACCTAATCAGGACAAAAACAAAAAGTATCTTGAAAAACCTCTAAAAGAATTTGCGACAGTTGATCAGTTTTATAGTTTCACTTATGATTATATCGTAAATAGAGCTTCAACCATTGATGTTTCATGGTTTAATATGCGAAAGTTTCCCCATGCATTTTTTGAAGTCGAATACTCAACTGATTTTAAAAACTCTCTTTTGAAATTTCTTGAGCTTCAAGATTTTAATGTTGATTTTCGAATTGTTGCTGACAAAAAACGGGAAAAGCAATTTTTATCAACTATGTCATTTACAGCGTTTAAAAATATTGAACATCGTGTGAAGTTTCTTTCTTATGATGTTGTTGCAGAATTACATGTAAAGACCGTTGAATTAAGTTTAATACAAAAAGATTTTTAATAGTAAATGAAAACAGAAGATTTAAATAGTCTTATTAATGTAGAAAACAACAAATCAAAATTAACAAAGGGACTATTTACAAGTCGAACTGAGGAATGGGAGACACCATCATATGTTTTCTTATCTCTGAATAAAGAGTTTAGTTTCCAAATTGATGTATGCGCTACTTCTGAAAATGCAAAATGCCCTGTGTATTTTGATAAATCGGTTGATGGTTTGAAAAGAGAATGGAGTCCATTTCGTTGCTGGATGAATCCACCTTATGGAAAAAATATTTCGGCTTGGATGAAAAAGGCATTTGAAGAAAGCCAACGTGGGGCATTAGTTGTTTGTCTAATTCCCAGCCGTACAGATACAAAATGGTGGCATCAATGGGCTATGAAGTCTGCTGAAATTAGATTTGTCTCTGGGCGGATTAGTTTTGGAAATTCAAAACAATCAGCTCCATTCCCTTCATGCATTGTGATTTATTATCCCGAACTTGAAAACCCTTATAAGTTATCTGTCCCTATAATAAAATCTGTTAGCTTTGATAAATCAAAGAAAGTAATGCGGGTTATATCAAATTCAGCAAACGATAATCTTTTTTAAAGTAAGCGAATCATTATTTGATTTTTAAAAGAGCATCTGAGAAGTAGACAAAAATTTATCCAGCAATTATTTTTGCAAGTTTCTTTTTTTGTTGTTCATTCGATGGAAAAAATTGGGAAGTTAATTCTAGTCTTTCAGCCAATAATCTTTCTTTAAATCTTGTCATCTTTTCTTGAAAAAAGTTAATACTTAAATCGCTACTTTGATCTCCCTCAAAAAACAATTTTGGAAATGCAGACATTAAGGCTCCATATCCTGTGGTTTTGGATAAAATATATCTTTCTGGCATCTTCCATTCTTGAGTAAAAACTCTTTTAACGGCCGAAAAATAATTAAATAGTATTTTATAGATTGTATCATCTTCATTATTTATAAAATAATATCTTAAGGGTATCGAAGAATCTTCGTTGATTTTCTTTCCCAACTTAATATTTCTTAAATCATCATCGGGTTTTTTTGAAATATTAGGTAGTAAATATTTAATAAAACTTCCTTGAGATAAACTTGCTTCTTGGTGTTGTTTACGCCCTAACATCTTTAATCTTTTGAAGAAAGGGCTACTTTCATCTGAATTAAAAAGTCGAGCAATTTCATGACAAGTTTTCTGTGGGCTTCTTCCTTCCGAGAGGAAAAATAAATCGTAAATTAATGATTTAGGTACTTTGGTTTGTTTACTGTTTATTATTGAAAATACATATGCCTTTTCTTCTTCAGTTAAATCAAACATTAGTGTTATCGGCAATTCGAATTCTTGTACCTTATTAGATTTCTTTATCCCTTCGATTCTATGTTGTCCGTCTATTATTTCCCCTATAATAGTATTCTCGTCAAAATCTAGTGTATTATCAACAAATGAATAATTTCCGCTTCCATTAAGTGCTATAATTATTGGCGTAGGAAAAGTAGCATCAGGATCATTTGTATAATCAGCTATTTCTGATACACGTGTTGGATTTAGAACTCGCTGTACACCTCCTTTTGTAGACATTGATACAGGGTCATATTCTCGTTGAATAACTTCGGCTATTTTTAAAACAACTGTTGCGGATAACTTGGATATATAAAATGTTCCTATAGGTTGATTAACTTCAAATAATTGAATTCTCATAATTTATTCCCCTTGCTATCTTCTTTTACTTTTTTTGTAGAAGTCTTCAGCTTGAGAATATTTTTGTCTTCCAATTCAGCATAACTATCAGTATCGTATTTTAAGTATAATAAACAATACATGTAAATACTAAAAATTATTGAAACCACATAAAATATTAATTGACTCCAATCTATTTTAGTAACAATAACGTATGAATTAATTAATGATCTAAAATTAAGAGAAGATAGATAAGTCATTGGAACTATGAGAAAAAAAACCATTATAATAGTGGTAACAATTTTGTAAACTTTAAATTGGACGTTTTCCTCTGAAATGTATTCTATAAATATTGGGGCAATTGAAGCTGCAATTAATGCTATTGAAAACACATACAAATTTGCATTCTTAAGGTTTAATAACAATATTTGACAAAAAGTGAGTTTTGCCTCAAAGAAAGTGAATAAAATTCCTAACTGACCAACTAGAATTCCTGTCACAATATAAATGAAGAATAAAGGTTTGGTTTGGAATATAATTTTAAATGGTTTAAAAACTCTCATGACATTCCCAGCCCCTATCAAGGATAGTGAAAATATTTTTAATTTCTTGAAACTTAAACAAAAAAAAATGAAATCAAAAAGGAATTATTCAATTCTTTAATTACAAACTCAACATTGCCAAAATTATGTTGCAATATCATATAATGTAATGGAGAGATTTCTCAAAGCAGGATTAGCACCTAAGGAAGAAATAATAAAGCACAACACAATTGCGTTTTCTCAAAACGTTGGGAAATATAAGCAAAGGAATATAAATTCTATTTAATAATGCACGAACACCTCTTTGTTTTCAGAAAACCCAAGCAAGATGAAAACCTTTCCAGAATTTCCTGGTCAATAAAAAAGTAGATCTAAATTTTCCACAGCGTATTTTGTCAACTTCCCCTAGGATTTGCGTTTAATTTTGGGTCACAATTTGTGATCTTAAAAATCTTGTTTCGTTTCTGTTGAACCCCGACGGGGTTCTTAAATTTTGCGATAGTTTTTGTTTACAAACATTGAACCTGCCTGCCGGCAAGGCAGGTTCATAATGGAATTCTAAAATATCCCGCTTGCGGGATAAACGTTTGTAAAAAACACCAATGTCCACAGTATCTTAAGAACACCATAGGTGTTCAATACT
>CAZUOC010000120.1:0-6411 GCA_964622335.1 uncultured Ignavibacteriaceae bacterium | reverse complement strand
TAAACTCGAATCAATTCCCGGTTTTAGAACAAACTTATCAATAAGCGAATACAAAGATGTTTTGAAAAAATGTGGCGCTGTTTTAATAGGGCAGACAAAAGATATTGCACCTGCAGACAAACTTATTTATTCTTTAAGAGATGTAACCGCAACAGTTGAATCAATTCCACTAATTACCGCAAGCATAATGAGTAAGAAACTCGCTGAAGGTATTGATGGTCTTGTGCTGGATATAAAAACCGGCAACGGCGCTTTTATGAAAAGAAAAAAAGACGCGGAAGAACTCGCAAACTCACTCGTGTCGACAGCAAAATCATTTAACAAAAAAGTAATTGCCTTTATAACCGATATGAGTCAGCCGCTAGGAAATTATATCGGCAACTGGCTCGAAGTTTACGAAACAATAGAAATTCTGAGAGGAGAAAAAGAGAACGACCTTTATAACTTATGCATTAAGCTTGCCGGAACTATGATATCTCTTGGAGAAAGTTCTTTAACTATAAAAGAAGGCGAGAGAATTGCAAAAGAACAAATATCTAATGGCAACGCTTTTAATAAATTTATTGAAATTGCAAAGGCACAGAAAGGGGAGGTAAAATATCTTCATAAGCCCGACAAATACAGGAAACCAAAGTTTAAGAAAGCTATCAAATCTTCAGAAGATGGTTTTTTAAATAATGTAAATACATTTGAATTGGGAATGGCTGCAGTTGAACTTGGCACGGGAAGGTTAAAAATGGATGATAAGATTGATCCAAAAGCCGGAATAAAGTTTAACTTCAAAATTGGAGATAAAATTAATAAAGGAGACATTATTGCAGAATTATATTCCGACAATAAAAATAAAATAACCAATGTTGAAAAAAGATTTAACAAACTTGTCGGATTATCGGACAAAAAGGTTAATCCGCCAAAACTTATAAATAAAATAATCAACTAAGGGAGAACAAAAATGACTGGTAAAAAACAAATAATCGAAAATCTTACTAAGAGTTACTGGATGGAAGTAGAAACAGTAATGAATTATATATCGAACTCGGTGAACCTCGACGGAGTAAGAGCTGAAGAAATAAAAAAATCTCTTGCTGTAGATGTAACTGAGGAAATAACCCATGCACAAAGACTTGCCAAAAGAATCAAGGAACTTGGCGGAACAGTTCCCGGCTCACTTAAATTCAGCGCTTCGCAAAAAGGATTGCAAACTCTTGAAGACACTACTGATGTTGTTTCAGTTATTGAGGGCGTTATTGATGCAGAAGCAGGAGCTATAAAACAGTATAACAAAATAATTAAGATGTGTGACGGTGTCGATTATGTAACTCAAGATATTTGCATTCAACTTCTTGGAATGGAAGAATCTCACCTGATCGAGTTCCAGGGATTTCTTAAAGAATATAAAAAGTAATGCTTAAGCAATAATAGTCATTTGTTGTCATCCAGTTGTCATTTAATAGTCATTAACACAAAACAGGCTGCCAACTGAATGACAATTGAATGACCCGATGACTAACCACCTAGCTCTTTGCTTACAAATTAAAGATTCCTCAAAGATTTACTTATATTAAGCCGATAGTGAGTTTTATTTTTTTAAAAAGGGAGGATTAATCATGTTATTCATTATAGCTTTAGCTGCTGCAGTAGTAGCAATCCTGGTTTACTTTAATGCTAAAAAAAGATTTAACAAACAGGAATCTAATTTTGCTTTGATAGGATTTTTTGTTGCAATGTTTATTGCAATATTACAATGCTGGACAATTATACCAGCAGGTCATGTTGGCGTTATTGACTTTTTCGGTAATGTAAGCGATAACACTTTATACCCGGGTGTAAATGTTGTTAACCCGATGGCAAACGTTATTAAGTTCGATGCAAGAACGCAGGAATTAAAAGAAGTTATGAATGTTCCTTCTAAAGAAGGTCTGAGCGTTGAGCTTGAAATAAGTCTTCTTTACAGCCTGAGTTTTGCAAACGCCAATAAAATTTACAAAACCGTAGGCGAAGATTATGTCGAAAAAATACTTATTCCTCAATTCAGATCGGTTGTTCGTGGAGTTACTGCAAGTTATGATGCACAGGCTTTATATACTGAAGAGAGAGAAATTCTGTCAAAGCGCATAGAGACAGATTTATTAAAACTTGTCGGACCGAGGGGTATAACCTTAGAAGCTGCACCTTTAAGACAAATTACTCTTCCGCCGGGACTAACAGGATCCATAGAAGAAAAATTAAAAGCTGAACAGGAAAGCCAGAGAATGCAGTTCATTCTTCAGAGGGAAACTCAGGAAGCACAACGGAAAAGAATTGAAGCACAAGGAGTTGCAGATTTCCAGAAAATCGTATCCCAGGGAATCAGCGAGCAGCTTCTTAAATGGAAAGGTATCGAAGCAACAGAAAAACTTGCGAATTCAGAAAATTCTAAGGTGGTTATTATTGGTTCAGGCAAAGATGGATTACCAATTATCTTGGGAAATTAAGAAAAATATTAACTTACGACCGATGAGTCATTGGTTTTTAATTATTAATTAACTAAATTTGACTTGCCGGTCAAAATATAATTTTATATGATTTCTTTTATTGATTTTCTCAACAATCTTCTCCCTTTTCTTTACATCATTACTTTTGGTGCTTACTCTTTTGATTTTATGAAAGCTGGTAAAAGACACTTTGAGTTTGCGAGGCTAAGTCTTTTTACAACTTTATTAATTCACTTAATTTATCTGCTATCAAGAACTGCAGAATTTAATCATCCTCCTATTACAAATGTTTTTGAAATTTTTACAATACTTGCGTTTTCTGTAAGCTTTTCTTACTTCCTCCTGGAACTCGCCACAGACATAAGAGGCACCGGACCATTCATAATTATTATTTCAATAATTTTCCAGATCATATCCTCTGTTTTCATAGAAGACCTCACCGAAGTAAAAGAGGTCCTGCGGAATAACCTTCTCGGTTCACATGTTTTTACTGCTTTACTGGGATATTCAGGAATTACAATATCCGCAGTTTATGGTTTTCTTTATCTTCTGCTTTATAAGGATATTAAGCTTAACCGTTTCGGATTAATTTTTAACAAGCTGCCCAGTCTTGAGGTTCTCGAAAAACTTAGTTTCTATTCGGCTATTATTGGTTTCATCTTACTCTCAATTGCAATGACAATCGGGGTAATCTGGCTTCCAAAGGCATTCCCCGATTTTTCATATTCGGATCCCAAGCTAATAAGCTCTGCTGTAGTTTGGCTTCTTTACGGAATCGGAATACTCAGCAAAATTTTTGGAAAGTTGAGAGGCAAGAAAGTAATTGTACTTTCTATCGTAGGATTCATACTGGCAATAATGTCAACAATGTTAAGCAATTTTGTAGCACAAAGTTTTCACTCCTTTTATTAAGATGAATTTAATTTCTATTTGCATAAATCATCATACCGCACCTGTTGATGCAAGAGAAGCTCTCTTTCTGCAGGAAGAAGAGATAAGAAATTTCATCAATGAAATTAAAGGAACCCTCTTAACTGAAGGTTTGGTTATATCAACATGTAACAGGACAGAAATTTACGGGCTGCCTGCAAATCAAAATATAAATTCACAAACAGTTCAGAATTTTCTTCTCCAGCACAAATCTAAACAAACCTTTAACAACGAATACTTTCAACACTTCTTTTCACGACCTGCACTCGAACATCTTTTTAGTGTCGCCACAGGAATTGATTCGATGCTGATCGGAGATAACCAGATTTTTAAGCAGGTAAAAAAATCAATTGAAATATCCGATGAAACGAAATTTACAGGATTCCTGACGCGTAAAATTTTTGATGCCACTATAAAAGCCGGTAAGCGCGCAATTTCTGAAACTGAGATAAGTGAGGGAGCTGTTACAGTAAGTTACGCCGCTGTTCAATTAATAGAAAAAATATTTTCAACTCTTGGGAAAAAATCTGCTTTAGTAATTGGTGCCGGGGAAACAGGGGAAATTGCTGCTAAACATTTACTGGAACGGGGCATCGGGAAGCTTGCAATTACAAACAGGACGGCAGAAAAAGCAGAAAGACTTGCTGGAAAGCTTAACGGTAAAATTATTCCCTTTACGGACTTTAAAGATTACTTACACGAATATGATGTGATTATCAGTGCAACAAGCGCAGACAATTTGATCCTTTCAAAACAGGATATAGAATCTGCAATTAATAAAAGAAACAATACTTCGTTGGTGTTAATGGACATTGCGGTTCCGAGAGACATTGATCCCTCCTGTTCAGAACTTAATTATGTTTTTTATCACGATCTTGATTCTCTAAATATAATCGTTGATCAAAATCTTGAGAAAAGAAAAAAAGAAATTCCCAAGGTTAAAAGTATTATTGATGAAGAAATAACAAATTTCTTGAACTGGTATGATTCCCTTGAGGCGGCGCCCACAATTAAAACTCTTCACGATCATTTTGAATCTATCCGACTTGAAGAAGTAGAGAAGAACGTAAACAAGTTTTCGAAAGAAGACAGGGAAAAATTAGAAATAGTAACAAAAAGAATAGTCAACAAACTCCTTCATAATCCAACTGTTGAACTAAAAAAGAATAATGAATCGGGCATAAGTCCAGACGAATCTGCTATGAGAATAAGTATAATAAGAGAGCTATTCGGCATAGATAAAAAAAATAATGATTGAATGAAGAGAAAAATAATCATAGGATCGAGAGGAAGTGAACTTGCTTTATGGCAGGCAAACTTTGTAAAAAGAGAACTTCAAAAAGTTGATAAAGGTATTTTTGTAGAAATAAGAATCATCAAAACAAAAGGAGATAAAATTCTTGATGTTGCACTTTCTAAAATTGGAGACAAAAGTCTTTTTACAAAAGAACTGGAAACACATCTCATCGAACGGAAAATTGATCTTGCCGTTCACAGTTTAAAAGATTTACAGACACAATTACCAAAAGAATTAAAGCTTGCTGCTGTTTCAAAAAGACACCCCGTTGAAGATGTTCTTATTGCAAGAAAGAAGGGAATTACTTTAGGTAGATTAAAGGAGAGCGCAATTGTTGCAACTGGTTCTTTAAGAAGAAAATGCCAGCTTCTTCATCTGCGCCCCGATATTAAAGTTGTTGAGCTTAGAGGAAATGTTCCATCAAGAATTGAAAGGTTTTTAAAATCTTGTTGGGATGCTGTAATACTTGCCCGTGCCGGCGTTGAAAGATTGGGTCTTAAAAAATATATCTCTTCATATATCAGCACAAATTATATGTTGCCCGCGGTCGGACAGGGAGCCCTTGGAATTGAAACTCACATTGATAACAATTTTGTAAATGAATTGCTGCTAACTCTGCACGATGAAAACACCTTTAAAGCTGTGCTTGCAGAAAGGTCGTTGCTAAGAACTCTTGAAGGCGGTTGCCAGGTTCCTATAGGTGCTTATGCGGAAGTAAAACCAAACGGATTATATCTCGATGCTCTCGTTGGTTCACTTGACGGGAGTGTGACATTCAGGAAAAGAGTCCGGGGAACAAAAGAACAGCCGGAAAAAATTGGAAAGCTGCTCGCTAAAGATTTGCTTAAAGCAGGAGCCAAAAAAATTCTAGATGAAATTTATAAAACTGCTCGTGTCAATCAATTGCCCCGCAGGCTAGTAATACGTAAACAATTTTGATTGAATTGAAATGACTGTAAAAGAAAAAAGAGAGAGAAGAAAAAGTTTAAAGAGAGAAAGCATAATCGAAACTGCTTCTGTGCTTTTCTCACAAAAAAGTTACCATGAAGTAATGATGGATGATGTTGCAAAGTTAACTTCAATTGCAAAGGGAACTGTTTATAATTATTTCGAATCCAAGGAAGAACTTTACTATTCTATTTTAAAACTGCGGCTTGAAAACCTCACAAATTCTTTAACAAACAAAATTCACAACGAAACAAATTCAATAGATGCTCTCCGTTCTTTCGTAACACATTATTACATGTTTATGATGAAATACCGTAGCTTCTTTCTTATTTACAGGAAAGAATCTCTGAATTCAAATAACGGAATTTGTGAAGAGCTGCGGACATTGGAAAATAAATTACGTCAATTATTAACAGACATCATAAAAGCGGGCAAAGAAAAAAATTTATTCAGAACAATAGATGAAAACTTTGCGGTCAATGTTATTCTTGGTAGCATTTATGGTGCTGTTCATCGGGGAATTAACAATCAAATTAATGAAGACAGCATAATAGAAGAACGGGAAAAGACTTTTGATTTTATACTTCATGGCTTGCTTTCGGGATTTGATAACAAAAAAGTGCTTCCCCTTATCAACAAAACAATTGTTATAACCAGAACGGTAGATCAGTCGAAGGAATCATCGGCTGTGTTTGGCGAGCTTGGCGCTGATGTTATAATTTTCCCAACACTCGAAATTGTTCCGCCTGCAAGCTGGGAACA
>CAZUOC010000119.1:4292-6412 GCA_964622335.1 uncultured Ignavibacteriaceae bacterium | reverse complement strand
AAGCAAATATAAATATGACTTATTAATGAACAGTGCTGTGCTTAACGAAAAAGCTTTAGGTAAAAGATAAGCTTGTTTAACCGGAACAATAGAAAACTCAGCAAGTCCTCCGTTGCGTGTTACACCGAGAGCCTGAAGATTTTCACACAGATTTATTTTGCCTTTTTTACAAAATTCACAATACCCGCAATGAATGTTTGGATTAATTGCAACATTATCACCCCTAGTAAATCCTAATTCTTTAGAGCCAGTTTCTACTACTTCGCCTGAATATTCGTGACCTATAACTACGGGCGGTTTTGAAGGTGATTCCCCACGATAGATATGAAAATCTGTACCGCAAATACCACAGGAATGGACTTTGACAAGAATTTCATCACGTTCAAGCTTCCGTAATGGATATTCTTCTATTTCTAACCGGTTTGGTGATTTAAACACTCCTGCGAGCATACTAAACCTTAATTTGTATCAGTTTATACTTTTTACAGAGCCTCTGACTATAAGTTCAATGGGTATAACGATTTTTTTGGCTGTTCCGTTACTACTTTTTATCATGTTCAATAGTAACTGAACTGCCTCTATACCCATTTCCAGTTTTGGTACTTTCACAGTTGTTAACGGTGGATTTATTAATAAATCCGCTTCTACGTCATCGAAACCAACTACAGAAACATCATCCGGAATCCTGTATTTATTATCTTTTAAGTATTGCATCACACCAAAAGCCGTTGCATCGTTAGCAGCAAAAATGGCTGTAATGTTATCTTTTAACCCAAACAATTTTTTTGCAGAGTTATACCCATTCTGTCGTGATAAAAATTCATCGCTGGCGATAACCAACTCATCATCACTATTTAAATGTGCCCTTTCAAGAGCAAGTTTATAACCACGTAATCTTTCGGTAATGCTGGGGTGAGATATTTCCCCTCCAATAAATGCTATATTCTTATGACCATTCTGAATTAAATGTTGGGTTGCTAAGAATCCACCTTTTAAGTTGTCGGTTAAAACATTTGGGTAATCACCCACGACTGGTGAAAAATCTATAAAAACAATCGGAACATTATATTTAGAGATTGATTCAGTTAATGCGTCCGGTACTTTGCCCGCTACAACAATTCCGTCTACATTTCTTTCAGAAACAAACCTTGGAAGCGCATCACCTTTTTTAAAAGATGAAGAAATTGTTGCAAGCAATACATAATAATCTACAGCCCTGGCTTCGAATTCAGTCCCAAGAAAAACCCTGGTATAAAAAGGTTCTGTATGCAGAAAATGTTCTTCAGTTAAAATAAATCCTATGTTACCAGTTTTACGTGATACTAATCCCCGGGCAGATCTTGAAGGTTTGTAGTTTAACTTTTTTATTACCTTTAAAACTTTTTTACTTGTCCCTTGTGAAATACGCGCATTGTTATTTATCACAAGAGAAACTGTGGCAATTGATACCTTTGCTTCTTCCGCTACATCTTTTATTGTTGCGTACATAATTTTAGTTAAACGTTTAACTGATATTACTATATTTTCCTCATTCTGTCAAGAAAAAAAATGTTTTTCTGAACAATTTTCTGAAAAAACTCTGTAAATTCAAAAAATATTAAGTTTCAATACTGATTTAGAAAGGGGGGAGAATTGCAAAATATTTAAACGTTTAACTGTTTTATAAAAAACTGGGTTTTAGAGCGATTTGCAGGTGCCAGACCCATTTGATGAAAATTAAAATCAGCGATTTTTTCTAAATTGTGATATCATTATAATCGATAGGAATTCGGACGCTAAAAGTTCGCAATCTGCTAATAAAAATCATTCTTTAAGAAAATCTACTTCGAAGGGATCAGTAATTATCCCGACGAATTCCCCATTACCTGAAAAATTACGACAAGCTATCATACGCCATTCGCCATCTTTATACTGGATCATCCTTCCATTATAAAATGTGCCCATTTTATCCCCCATAATAAATTGATCGGTAACAAATTTAAATGGACCGAGAGGATTATCAGCCACCAGATAATGTGTGCCTGTCACTGCTTCCAGCTTAGTTCGCTTTAATCTCCGATCTGAATGGTTTACTGCATAAGTGTTAAAAATCAAATAGTATTTATTTAAAATCAATTATT
>CAZUOC010000119.1:0-4282 GCA_964622335.1 uncultured Ignavibacteriaceae bacterium | reverse complement strand
CTTAAAAAACCGAATTTAAAACACTCTTACTTCTTATTTTTTACATGAATTAATTGTGGAATTTCAAGTTGACCGAATTCCCCCGGCTCTGTAATCGGTGCTCTGATATTCCAATTAACTAAATCCTTTGATTCCGCGTGAGCAATAACGCCCCTTTCATTCAACGGACCATAATTTAACCTGGCAGTAATAAAAGCATGAAATAATCCATTGAATTTGAATACCCATGGATCCCGCCAAGCCTGATCTTTCCAGGAACTGGAATCATACAATTCATAAAACTTCTTATCCGCCTCAATAATAGGATTCTTTGGATGTTTTTTCCAATTGATCAAATCCTCAGAAGTTGCGAGCCCGATTCGTTGGATTAATCCATCTTCATCTCTGTTCACCCCCGTATAAAACATATACCACAATGATTCGTGTTGAACTGTACAACCTGTCCAGGTGGCTAAATCATCCCAGCATCCGTCCATACCCGGATCTATTGCATCCGGTAATACTTTCCAATCAATTAGATTTTGTGAAACTGCATGACCGATATTTGCATTGTGATGACGGTATTTCTCTATTTTAAGGTTCTTAGGTGCTTGCAAATAAAAAATATGATAGTCAGCTCCATTTTGGGCAAACCAAAAATCCCAAACCCATTTGTCAGTTATGGAGAGCATATAAAAACCTTTTTACAAAAATAATTTTATTAACATTCCTGATTAATGGATAAGTTCTTTCAATTAGCAATCCTAATAGTAACTTACCCTCTATTTCTTTTATTCAGAGCCGTGCCTTGTTGTTGATTCTCTTATAATTAGTTCAACAGGAACAAGGATTTTTTTAGGAAAAGATTTTTTATTCTTCAAAAGATTAATCATCAGTCTTAACGCTTCAGCACCCAATTCTACCTTAGGTACATGTATTGTCGTTAAAGGAGGGTCTAGCATAAGATCTGCTTCCACATCATCGAACCCCACTAAAGAAACATCCTGAGGAATTCGATAACTATTTTCCTTTAAATAATGCATTACGCCAATAGCCATTGCATCATTGCAAGAGAATACAGCAGTTACATCTTTATTTTTAGCAAATAATTTTTGGGCAGACTTATAACCGTTTTGCCGATCGGGATACATTGAATCTGTAATTATCAAGTTGTTCGACACCGGAACATTTGCCTTTTCCAAAGCTTGTTTGTAACCTAATAGTCTTTCACTTAAACTGGGGTGTTCAATATCAGCTCCTATAAAGGCAATGTTTTTGTGACCAAACTGAAGCAAATGGTTAGTTGCTAAAATTCCTCCCTGAACATTATCTATTAAAACAAGTGGGAAGTTATTATTGGCTGGGGTAAAGTCTACAAAAATAAGCGGGAGCTTTAATGTGGAGATTCTCTCAACAAGATTTTGGGGAATTTTGCCAGCAACTATAACACCATCAACTCCCCTGTTTGAGACAAATCTTGGCAAAGGATCAAGTTCACTAAAGTCAGATTTAATAGTTGTAAGAAGAATATAATATTCTCCATCTCTTGCCTCGAACTCAGTTCCAAGAAATATTCTGGTATAGAACGGCTCAGTTCTTAAGAAATGGTCGTCAGTTAAAATAAAACCAATGTTACCTGTTTTTTTTGATACAAGCCCTCTTGCAGATCGAGAGGGATGATAGTTAAGAGTTTTGATAGCCTTTAAAACTCTTTTTTTGGCATCAGTTGAAACTCGTTTATTGTCATTCATGATAAATGACACAGTTGCTATAGATACCCCTGCTTTTCGCGCAACGTCTTTAATCGTTACATTCATAAAATTAATAATGGTTAAACGTTTAATAATGTTAATATAAATACTCAACAAATAAATATGAAATGAAAAAAGATAATTTTTGTTAAACGTTTAACAATTTGATGTGATTCAGCACTGTTTTGGTTTCTCTTAAGATGCCGAGTGAGAATTCTCGAATTTCTTTATCAGATGAGATAAACTGAAGTCAACCATATAAAGAATTGGTGGAGGTGGCGGGAGTCGAATGTTTACAATTAAGTAATTAAAAATAAACAAGTTACAATATTAAAAAATTTATTCACACATATTTCACACACACATGACGATTTTTCTTCTTAAGTCTCTTGTTTTATTTTTATTTAGCTTTAATCAAATACATATTTCCCCTTGGGATTTGGTAATTAAAGCATATACTTCCAAATAGATTTATTTTTTACAGAAACATATAAAATTATCTTGCTTCTATTCTTATGGTATTGATAACTGAAAACCAAACTTTGTACATTTCATATCATTCTTCTATATATCAACTTTAGAAAATGGATCTATATCATCGGCTTGTTTTAGAGCCCATTTAATATATTCTTCTGCTTCTTCATCTAATGAACTTATTCGTTTTTTGTATTCTTCAATATATTCTCTAATCAGCCTACTCTTTTGCCAAAGAACTGCATTAGCTACAAGTTCTTCCACCTTCTTTTTTTCTAATTGAATTAATTCTTCTGCCTCTCTCTTCTTTCTCTTTTCCTCTTCCCATTCCTTGTGCTTTCCCTCCCAATGCTTTTGTTTAGCTATTTCTGCTTGTGCGGCAATTATTAATGCAATAATAAACTCATTAAGTTTTTCTTCTATTCTACCTGATTAAAGGTTCATTTCGAATTTACAGATATCATTTTCAATAAATACAATTATGTTTAGAAATGTAAAAAGAACTATGTAAACTGACTTTTGAAAATTTTATTTTTTTATTAAATTTTGAATAATAAGAAAATTAATAAAAAGATAATCCCAAATGTCAGAAAACAAAAAAGTAACCTCACAAATCGAAAGAAGAAACAAAATCATTGACAAACTTGAAGCTGAAAATCAAGTTTTAGTAACAGATCTAAGTAGAGAATTCAATGTAAGTGAGGTTACTATACGGAATGACCTATCTTACCTTGAGGAAAAAGGAATTTTGCATAGAACTCACGGCGGTGGAATTAAACAGAGAAAGGTTGCACTGGAATATGGATTAACTGAACGGCAAAAACAAAATTTACCACAAAAGAAAAAAATAGGAGCAAAAGCAGTAGAATTAATCCAAAATGATGATACTATTATATTAGATCATGGATCCACAACAATGGAAATTGCTAAGAATCTTTCAAGTGTTAAGTCTTTAACTGTTATTACAAATGCCCTAAATATAATTGGTCAGTTAAAGGATTATCCAAACATCCATTTAATAGTCCCAGGGGGAATTTTGAAATCACGAACTCTGTCACTTTATGGCACACCAGCAGAAGATTCATTCAAAAATTACTATTGTGATAAATTTTTTATGGGGACCGACGCTATTGACCTAACGCACGGTTTATCCACCCCGACTGTTGAAGAGGCTCATTTAAATAGGATTATGATTCAAATTTCAAAGGAAGTTATTCTCGTTGCCGATTCATCGAAATTCAATAAAAGAAATTTCGTTTTTATAGCCCCGGTAAATGTTTTGCACACAATTGTCACCGATACCGACCTGCCTAAAGAAATGAAAACAGCATATGAAAGTTTAGGGATTAAAGTAATAACTGTCTAATATTTCGTACATCTTCCTCATAATTTATTATTTTTTCTTCAAGATTCTTAATTCAGATACTTGCGTATATACGTTTTTATTCTTACCTTCGTAAGGTAACGAAAATATTATATATATAATCGAAAGGAAATGATAACAAATTTGAAAGAATATACAGTATGGAGATGTTTCATTTCGACTTCTTAAATAAATCGTCTTTTAGAAATAGTCAATGAGGAGTGCACTATGGTTATTGAGATCATAAGTTTTTATCGCCAATTAGCTCTTTTGTTATTATTATCATTATTAATTAATTACAGTCATACTACAGCCCAAGATTTATACCGCGTTGAGGGGGGTAATATTGCCATAGAATTCGATAATGCTTTTAGAAGCCGGATTATATCAGAGTTAAATGGAAAAGATGTAATACTTGGTGATTACTCACAATCAGAATATCTCATATTAGAGGACAAAAGAATTTCAGATGATTATAGAATTTCCGTGTTTGAAGAAAAACCCTATCAAGACAATATAGGTATTGGGAAAAAATACATTATTTCAGGTTATTCTGATAAGCTGAACAAAAGTACATCAATAGTTAGTTATGATGATTTTCCAACAGTACTTTTTTTCAAGGTAGTATACAAAAATATAAGTAAACAAAATATTACTATTGATGGTTGGACAAATAACAATTATTCGATATCGACAATTCAAGAGAAAGATTTAA
>CAZUOC010000118.1:0-6455 GCA_964622335.1 uncultured Ignavibacteriaceae bacterium | reverse complement strand
TCCGTCCTCTGAAGATTCCAGTAAATTCTTGTTGCAAAAATTATCAGCGCCGCATTGTGGGAAAACACTAGAAACAAAAACAATAAATTTTTTGTCCGGAGATAGGATAGGATTTGATACTCCTGTAGCAAAATCCGTAACCTTTTCTGTTTTCCTGTCATTAAAATTATAACGATAAACCTGTGAATCTTCGAGAAAATAAAGTTCGCTATCGGATGACCAAAATGGGTCCGTTTCCTTTACATCTTTACCTGAAATATTTTCAGTTGCACCATCTTTATATAAAATATAAATATCTGTATTTGATTTACCCTCTTTCAAATCATAATCTGTTACAGTAAATGCTGTTTTATTTCCAGATGGAGAAACAACAGGTGAGGCTACCTTTTTAACCTTATAAAGATCTTCAATTGTAAAAGCTTTTTTTTGAGCAAACAAACTTGTACACACAAAAAGTAAAGCTGCAATCAGAAAAAGATTCCGTTTCATTGACTAATTCCTTACTAAATTTTTTGATATTTTATATTATTATTGACTAAAAATAATTCTTTTTATCCAGAATATGAAGAATGAGCACTAAAACCTTACATATAAAAAATATGGTTTGCGACAGGTGCATAAGGATTGTACGTGAAGAATTAGAAAAGCTCGGTTATAAAGCTGAAAATGTAGTATTAGGTGAAGCCCAGATCTCTTCTAATAAAAAGCAGTTTGATATTAATCAAATAAAAAGAACTCTTGAGGAAAATGGTTTTGAACTAATCGATGACAAGCAGGCTAAGCTTATTGAAGAAATAAAAATTGCGCTGATCGATCTTATACATTACAAGTCTGCAAACGAATTGGAAAAAATCAGTCTTTCAAAATTTCTTTCGGAAAAATTCAATCACAGCTACCAGCATATCAGTTCATTGTTTTCTTCTAAAGAAGGAATTACGATTGAAAAATATTTCATCGACCAGAAAATAGAAAAAGCAAAAGAGCTTCTTGTTTATAATGAATTGACACTTAGTGAAATATCATACAAACTTGGTTACAGCAGCGTCCAGCATCTTTCAAATCAATTCAAAAAGGTCACTGGGTTTACCCCTTCCGAATTCAAAAAGCTAAGAGCTAAAAAGCGCCTCCCACTGGATAAAGTAAAATAGACACATTAAAATTCTAAACATTTTATTTAAAAAAGTGTAATACATCCTTTAGAAGCCTTTTTTATTTTTAGACTGTAAATAAAAGGACATAACAAATGAAATCAGAAAAAGTTAAAATTGATGGAATGTCCTGCGGACATTGTGTGATGGCAGTCAGAAAAGAATTGTCGAGACTGCCATTAAAAATAAAAGATGTTTCAATCGGTTCGGTTGAGATTGAATATGATGAAGCAAAAGTAACTTATGATGAAATTAAGAAGGCAATTGCTAATGCTGGTTATTCAGTAACTGAGAACCTTCAAGGTTAAGGTTGCGTAATCTTAAGTGCTAACCTTGAAGGTTAGGGAAAAAATCATGAATGAGACAAACAAAAAAATAGAGCTCGAAAAAATAAGCCTTCCGGTGGAAGGAATGACTTGCGCAAGCTGTGTTATGCGCGTTGAAAAGGCTTTGAGTAAGATCGAGGGAATTAAGGACGTAAATGTAAACTTTGCTACTGAAAAAGCTTCCTTCGCTTTTGACCCGAATGTAGTTGATGTAGAAAAAATATCATCAGTAATTGATGATGCAGGATACAAAATTGATGTTTCTTCTTTTAATAAAAAAGGCAATAATGAGAAAAAGGAAAAGAAGCAGCAAAGAAGTGAATTTGAAAGAAACCTTAGAAATGACTTAATTCTTTCTGTGGTTCTCACAATACCGATTTTAATTTTGAGTATGGGAAATTTGTTTGATGGATTTTCTAAACTCATTCCATTATCACAGGAAAATATTAATAAAATATTATTCATTCTCTCAATCCCTGTTGTTTTTATTTCGGGCAAAAGATTTTTTAAGGTTTTCTGGAAAGAGCTCTTACACTTAAGCGCCGATATGAATTCCCTTGTTGCAATCGGTACGGGAACGGCTTTTACTTACAGCATTTTAGCAACGCTATTTCCGGAATTAATTTCGAAGAATACAGTACCCCATGTTTATTTCGATACAGCGGCAGTAATTATAACTCTTATACTTTTCGGAAGATGGCTCGAAGCAAAAGCAAAAAGTAAAACAGGAAATGAAATTAAAAAACTGATTGAGCTTCAACCTAAGACAGCTTTATTAAAAGTTAATAATGAAGAAAAGACTATCAAAATTGAAGAGTTAAAAGTTGGTGATATAGTTATTGTTAAGCCGGGTGGTAAAATTCCTGCTGATGGAAAAATCATCGCTGGTATTTCAACAATTGATGAATCAATGGTTACCGGCGAAAGTCTTCCTGTTGAGAAAAGAGTTAATTCTAAAGTAATTGGTGGAACGATAAACAAAACCGGCTCTTTTGAATTTGAAGTTACAGCCGTTGGAGATAATTCCGTTCTCGGTCAAATCATAAAACTTGTTGAGGAAGCACAATCATCAAAAGCTCCTATTCAGCAGCTTGCAGATAAAGTTGCCGGCATTTTTGTCCCTGTTGTAATTGGATTAGCACTTATAACTTTTTTAGCGTGGCTAACTTTTGGTGGAAGTAACTCTTTTAATCTTGCTTTAATAAACTTTGTGGCAGTTTTGATTATTGCCTGCCCTTGTGCTCTCGGGCTCGCAACTCCGACAGCAATAATTGTAGGAACAGGCAAAAGCGCACGGTACGGTATCTTAATAAAAAACGGACAAGTGCTTGAATTAGTTCACAAAATGAAAGCAATAGTTTTTGATAAGACGGGAACTTTAACAGAAGGAAAACCGGTTGTCAGCCTGGTTAAATCTTTTGACATAAGCGAAAATGAATTACTAAAATATACTGCTTCACTCGAAAAAAAATCTGAGCATCCTATCGGGCAGACTATTTGTGAATATGCTAAGCAAAAGAAAATCGATATAAGTGAACCGAAATCATTTAACAGCATTACAGGAAAAGGAATTGAAGGAAACATTGATTCAAAAAGAATAATTGCTGGTAGTAAAAAACTGATGCTTGAAAATATTATTGATCTTTCTTTGCTCAATGGATTTGAAGATGGAAGCAGTTTGAAAACCTCTGTTTATGTTGCAATAGATGGTAAGTTAAAAGGTGTTATCAGTATTGACGATGAGCTAAAGGAATTTTCTGCTGAAGCAGTATCATCACTAAAATCAATGGGAATAAGAACAATTATGATTACAGGCGATAGTAAGAAAGCGGCAAAATCTGTTGCAGAAAAAACCGGGATAGATGAATTTGAAGCAGAAGTTTTACCACAGGATAAATCAAGTGCTGTAAAAAAATTACAGGGTAAATATGGAATTACAGCAATGGTTGGTGATGGGATAAACGATGCGCCTGCTCTTGCTCAAAGTGATATCGGGATTGCAATTGGCAAAGGCACCGCTGTGGCAATTGAAACAGCAGAGATAGTCTTGGTAAATGATGATTTGAGAAATGTTGTTAAGGCAATAAAATTATCTAAACAAACTTTGAAAACAATTAAACAAAATCTTTTCTGGGCTTTTATCTATAATACTATTGGAATCCCTCTTGCTGCTTTAGGATTGCTGAACCCGATGTTTGCTGCGCTGGCAATGTCTTTAAGTTCGGTTTCTGTGGTCAGTAATTCTCTAAGATTAAAGAATTATAAATTGTAAGATTAAATCTTTGGCAGTCTTTCCAGATAGGAACTGTTACTCAATACTGCGAAAGTATCGGCGCTTCTTAACTCATCAAGATTAAAACAATCCATATAGCTCATCGTACTTTTTAATCCATCAGAAATACTATCAATTACATTTTTAACAGCACCTTTGTAAGCAACCATAGTCTCTTCCCCTTCGATAAATTCATTTCTCATCTTAACTCCAAAGGAAGCAGAGCCTCTGTATTTTTTCCAGAGTTGTCCCTGGTATTTAATTACTTCGCCCGGAGTTTCTCTTGTTCCTGCAAGCATTCTTCCAAGCATAACAACATCGGCACCCAATGCAATAGCTTTTGCAACATCGCCGGGACTTTTAACTCCGCCGTCTGCAATAATCTTTATTTTAAGATTTGATTTTTCTCTTGAGTAATAAACATTCAACAAAGACGAAACCTGTCCAATTCCAATTCCAGTTTGTATAGAAGTTGTGCAGACACTTCCGCTCCCGATCCCAACTCTTACAGCATCGGCGCCGGAATTTTCAAGCTGCTGTAAAGTTGCGCCATGTGCAATATTTCCAACAATAACCGGTACATCAAATTTATTTTTTATTTCTTCAGTCTTATTTAAAACAGCACAATTGTTTGCGTTTGCTGTATCGATACAAATTATATACTTACTCTCAGCAAGCTTTTCAATTGTTTCAATCGGAGTATTTAAAGCAACGGAAACTGCCTTAACAAGTCCATTCTCTGCTTTGCCGTTTAGTAATTCATCGAGAGAAGAATCGAACCTGTTTAGAATTCCAAGACATCCTAATCTTGAAAGCTCTTTTGTCATTTCAAGTCCACTGACTGTATCCATCGGGCTCGAAATAACAGGAACGTTTAATTTAACATTAAGGAAATCACTGGAAGTTAAAGCTTCTGTTCTTGATTTAATTCTCGATACTTTTGTAGGGATTAAACTTATGTCATCGTAAGTCAAAGAATAATTATATTCGTTCAGGTCTTTTCGTGTGTAAATTTTCATGGTATTTAAGTTATTTGGTTATTTAGATACTTGGTTATTAAGTTATTATGAATCATAATCATATCTCTACTTTAATAACTAATCAACTTAATAACTTATTAACTTAGTCGTAAAGCCGATTGTTTTTTCAGGTAAGATATATATCCATTGAGAACTTTGATACAATGCAAAACTTTCTTTTTGAAGTACTCCAGTTCAATATCTGAAATATATTCTTCGTCAAAAGCATCTATCAAATGATTAAGTGTTTCAAATAAACTACCTCTTGCGTTAAAACAGAACTTAGAATTTTCCTTAAAATGAAATCGCCCAAATCCTTCTGCAATATTTGCTCCTACCGATCTACTACTCCTGATTATTTGATCAATTAATTTATATTTTTCGTCAGTAGGAAATTTTTTCGTTAATTCTCGAATTTCTTTTTTAAGCTGCCTTGCTAATTTCCAGACTTCAAGTTCTTCGAATGTTACAAAATTCATTTGAGTATCCTCCCATTTTACCTAATAACTCAATAACTTATTAACCTATTTACTCAATAACCTACTGACTCAGCAACTTAACTAAATTAACGTCTCAACTTCATCAAGAAGTTCATTCATTTTCTGAGTTGTACTTAATACTGCTTCGGGAGAGCTCATATCCACACCAGCATTTTTAAGAATATTAATTGGATAATCTGAACTACCTGCTTTAAGAAAATTAAGGTATTTCTCTACAGCAGGTGTCCCTTCAGTTTTAACTTTCTTTGCAAGTACTTCCGATGCAGAAAAACCGGTTGCATACTGGTAAACATAAAAGTTATAATAAAAATGTGGAACTCTTGCCCAAGTATATCTTTCTTCATCATCTACAACCATTTCAGGTCCCCAGTATTTTTGATACAAAGAACCATAAAGTTCACAAAGAGAATCAGGTGTTAAAGCAATTCCACTTTCGGTTTTTTCATATACTATCTTTTCAAATTCTGCAAACATTACCTGTCTGTAAAAAGTAAGTGTAATGTTATTTAGATATTTCTCCAGGAAATAAAGCTTATCTTCTTTTGCTGAAGTTTTGGAAATCAAATAATCAAGAAGAAGTGATTCATTGAATGTTGATGCAACTTCTGCAAGAAAGATAGAATAATTTGCATAAGGATAAGGCTGAGATGCTCCTGTAAAATGGGAATGCATATTGTGTCCCATTTCGTGTGTCAATGTAAATACATCGTTCAGAAGGTCTGTCCAGTTTAACAGTACATAGGGATGCACGCCAAAAGTAGTTCCTGATGAATATGCACCACTTCTCTTTGCCTGGGTTTCACAAACATCAATCCACCTATTATTAAAAGCAGTTTTAAGAATGTTGAGATATTCTTCTCCAAGAGATTTGAGTGAATCAAGAACAATTTCTTTTGCCCTGTCATAAGGGTATTTCAATTCTGTTACATTATTGAAAAGAGTAACATAAGTATCGTAAGGATGGAGCTCCTTTATTCCAAGAAGTTTTTTCTTTAAAGCCGCCCATCTGTGCAAAGGTTTAAGATTTTTATCTGCAGTATCAATTACATTATCATATACTGAAACCGGGATATTATACTTGTTTAACGCAGCTTCGAGTGCACTCTTATATTTTCTTGCAACAGAATTAAAAATATTCGTCTTCAGATTTCCATTAAACAATGAAGCAAACGTATTTGAATATTGCAGAA
>CAZUOC010000117.1:0-6470 GCA_964622335.1 uncultured Ignavibacteriaceae bacterium | reverse complement strand
TTGATAGTCATATTTCCAAAATTATTTTTCCTGAATTCTTCTATAATTTCTTTCCGAGAAAAATTCTTATAAGTCCTGGTATTCTTTTCAAATTTTTTCTTCATACCAAATAAAAGATCATAAAGAATATTAAAACTTCTTATATCGGGATAATCAACAATAACTGCATACTTTGCGACACGGCACAACTCAGATATTTGCAGTTTCCAATTAGCTTCGTGTGTTAATAACCGAATGCTTATAACAATATCAAAGCTTTTATCATCAAAAGGAAGCCTTAATAAATTACAACTATAAAACTGAAAAGAAGAAGGCGTAAGAAATTTATCAAGACGTTCTCTACAACTTTCATTGCTTCCGGCAATTGTTACATAAAATCCATTTTCAATCAAAGGGACAGCTAATTGAGCGTGCCCACCGCCAACATCTAGCACTTTTGCATTTTGCCATTTCTTCAGAAGTTTCAACGTTATTTCAGATTGGACAGATAAAAAGTATTCTCCGATTTTACCGGAAAATCTTTTAGCATAATCTTCCGAGGATGTCTCTATATCAGCTTTCTGCGAATATATTTCTTCTTTATCAGTTAAGTCTAACATCCGGTTCCAGGTTTTTAATTGGAGAATAAACCTTCAATACTTTATCTATTTCCGAAGATTTCCTGTTTTCATCCCATCCTAATTCTTCTGCCATAATATCTGCTGCTGCTACAATACTTTCATAAGACGGGCATTTCAGCATTCCCATCCCGGTTCTTCTTATTACAACATCTTGCAAAGTACAGGCCATTTCATTTCTTATTGAATTTATAATGTCTGCAGTTGTAACAGTAGAATTTTTAGAAATTAAGATTGATGAATCAACATTTTGATTTATTTTATTTTCATCAGGATTCTTTACAGAAAAGTTAGTAGATGAAGGTTTTACTTTTGTTCTGATATTATTAATAACTGTTTCCGCAATAACCGGAGCTGTAGTATATTTCACAGATTTGATTGAGAGTAATCCTTTGAAATTAAAATCATTCTCGTAATCGTAAACAACAGAATGTTTTTCCGGTTGGACATTATTTGAATCGGAAGCTTCATCTTTAGGAAGTATACCGCAATGATAGAAGCTCACTTCATCAAAAGTTAATTTTAATGCAGGATAAATCGAGTTTACTTCATCAATAATTTCCAGAATATCTTTTTTATCGATTTTATAATCATGTAGATTTCCTTCATAAGGTTTATAACTTGTCCCGATCATTGTATGATCCTTTATCGGAACAAAAAAGAAAAATCTTTTTCCTCTTTTAACTATTGCATTTGTGTCTGAAAAATCTTTTGTACCTTCCAGACCAACACTATATGGAGAAAAAATTTTTTTCTTTACAATAATATTAACGGCTTTGGTTAAAGATATTTTGGGCTTATTAGAAATATTTAGAGAATTTTGTATAAGATTAAACCACGGACCAACTGCATTAACTACCAACTTTGCACTAATATCAAATTCCTCTGAGCTCAGATTATCTTTTGCCCGTACCCCATTAATTTCATTATCTTGAATAATAAAATCTTTTGCTTCTACATAATTAGCTGGGGCAAAATCAAATTTGAAAGCGTCCGATAAAAATCTCATTAAAAGTTTTTCGGTATTCTGAACAACAGCTTCATACCAGATTGCGCCGCCTGTAAGTTTATCATCATTGATCCCCGGAAGAATTTTTAACACCTCATCTCGTCCAATAGTGTATCCATTAGGAATATGATTTTCTTTAGGGATATTTGAATTTCTATCATAGCTTATCAGATCATTTATTAAGATTGCAATCCCCATCGCTTCCTTGCTTCTAATTCCATGACCATAAGTTGGAACCAAAAAAGGAATAGCTTTTACTAAATCGGGCGCAACCTGTTGCATTATTTTTCTTGAACGAATAGATTGTCTTATTCTTTTTAAGTTACCATGCTGTAAATATCTTAATCCTCCATGAATTACTTTCATGCTGTTAAAAGAAGTCGAGTGACCAAAGTCGTTCATTTCTATTAAAGCTGTTTTGAAGCCATTTCTTGCTGCTTCTCTTGCTACAGTAACACCATGAATACCGCCGCCGATAATCAGTATATCAAATTTTTCTTTACTTAATTTCTCAATATCTCTCTTCATCAAGCTTAATTCAATTGGTCGTAAATATTTTTCAATTTTAATTTATAACTTTCAAGAGAATAGTTTTTCTTAGCCAATAATTTTCCCGCTTCGCCGATTTTTTTTCGCAAGTCTTCATTTTCTATTAATTCCTGAAAGCCTTCTGCAAAGGATTCAGGATCAGGATTTACTAATTTTGAACAAGTATCATCAATTGCTTGAGTATGTGACTCAATATTAGTTGCCAGTACAGGTTTCCCTGAAATAAGATAGGAATATAATTTCATCGGAGTATTCTTCCCTTTCAATCTTGGGGAAATAAGTATATCTGCCTGTGAAAGATAAACAGGTAAATCCTTAAGCAAACGCGGTCCCATAAAATAAATTTTATCAGAAATATTTAACTCCTTAGCTTTTTCAGTGTATTTATTTATATTATCTTTTTTCCCGCCGATAATAACAACTGAATACTGAACCTGAGAATTAATCTTTGCAATACTTTCCAACATTAAATCTATTCCCTGGTAATGTTCAAGATTGCCGACATACAAAGCAACAACTCCTTTTAAGTTCAGAGTTTGTTTTAACTCTTCTTTATTTTCTGAACTATTTTCAAAACCTATGTCTTCCAGAACAAATACTTTTTTATCAGGATCATATTGTTTTACTTTATCTGCAAGAGATTTGCAAACAGGGATAACAATTTCAGATCTTTTTACTGCCCAACCCTCAAAACCATCTAGTATTTTCTGAAAACTATTCAAAGACTGCCATTTCTCAAGTAACTGGTCGGCGAGAGAAGAATCCATATCGTAAATTAATTTTTTCTTCACTATTTTGTTCAATAAAACAGCAGGAAAAATTGATTCTTCAACTGCATGAATAACGTCATATCTATTTTTTGTAATAAGCTTGATTAAAGAGAAAGTCAGGTAGATATCTGCAATAACTTTTTTAAAAGAAAATCCAATTGGAATATTATTTGCAAAAAGCGGCTTGGGTATTCTGTAAAGATTTAATCCTTTCACTTCAATATCCGATCCTTCGTGATATGTGAGCAAATCTACATTATGTCCGAATTCACATAAAGTTTCAGCAATTAATTTTACTGCAATAGGAGTTCCGCGTTCCTGGAAAAATGGGTGCGGGGCAATTAATAAAATTTTCATCAATTTGTCCCCGTTTTAGTTAATCGTAACATAATCTGATTTTTGAAAAAATCAAAAATATTCTCCAGCTTTCCATAATTATCCGGTTCATTTTCGAGACTGTAAATCATATTTTTAACATCACTAAAAGGATTGGAAAGATCTATTTCAGAAACAAAATAAAAACCAAAACTTCCCGCTTTTTTTTCCTGTGATTTAATAGGAAGAGGATCGCTCCCTCTTAAAACTATTTTTTTATTTTGACCTGAAAATTTAAACTGTACCGGAACTTTTAACATAGCCAATCGGCCGCTGTTATCTCCTAGAAAAAATTTATCAGCATGATTTTTTTGAATAAAAGAATTAATAACTTCACTTCTCTTTCCAAGCCACTTCCCAAATCCCCACGGCAAAACCGGAATAGAACCAATATTATTAATCTTTTTTACTGTTTCTTCTAAAGAAAGTGAATATTCAATTTTTTGTTGAGTTCCTAATGACAAAACTTCCAGTTTCTCTTTTGTAATGATTTGCTGACCAGCAATAATTACTATTAAGTTTGAGTCGGCTGTTTCAAAAACTAATGAACATTTTTCATCAGATTCTTTTATAAAGAAACCTTCATTTTTCAAATCCCGAATTATATTATTTGAATTCTCATGAAGTTTATCAAAATAATTAAAGCCGTCTGATTCAGTAAGGAACAAAATGCCTACATACTTTTCTGCAAACTTTAGCTTTTTATTATAGTATGAAAAATTTCTATTCGCTTCCTTAAAAAACCTGATTATATCATAGCAACCATAAATATGAAGATGTGTATCTATAAGTATTGATTTTTTTTCGGGCATCTAGTTTTATTCACTTCAGATTTAGCATAAAGCTCTTTTTTAACGGCTGTTGACTTTTGACAAGTATAATGCCATTTAAGCAACCACCTAACAATAAAAAAATATATTTATATCCTTGGTTAATGTATTAAATTAAAACATTAACGTCATTTCTGGAAAATTAAAAGGGGTAAAAAGGAATGATATAAGTAGAAAAGAAAGCCGAAACAAAGCTTCAGGCTAAGCAAATTATCTTAATAATGTCATTTTTTTGGCTTCAGAATATTGGTCATTTACATTGAGATTATACACATATACACCACTTGGCAAATCGACAGCATTAAAATCCAGGGTATGTTTTCCTTGAGGAAGCTCATTGTTAACTAGTTCTTTAACTCTCTCGCCAAGGATGTTATAAATGGTTAGTGTCACAAATGCCTTTTCCTTCATATTAAACTCAATTTTTGTATTTGGATTAAACGGATTGGGATAATTCTGATAGAGTTGATACGAATCTGCAACATTGCTTACTTCGAAATTCAGAATGTTTGAATATTCAAATTTCCCGCTATAGTCTATTTGTCTTAACCTATAACTGTAGTTCCCGGTAAAAAGTTCTTTATCTGTAAATGAATAACTATTTTTTTCGCTCGTTGTACCATGACCGGGAACGAACCCGATTACTTCAAATTCACTCTTATCCGTTTTCCTCTCGATTTCAAAGACTTTATTATTTAACTCTGTAGATGTCTGCCATTCAAGAGTTACACTATTATCATTTACAGAACCAGTGAATAAACTTAATTCAACAGGCAATGATTGATCGTTTCCTAAAATCTGGACTTCCCAGAGGTTAGCCCAGTTATTAGGGTTATTTGTAGATGATACGAACTGTAATTTTACATATCTTGCCTCCTGTGATGTAAACTGATTCTCTGTCCATTCCTCTGAAGCAGAGGATGCATTTACAACAACATCATTCCAGTTTACCTGGTCATCTGAAACAGATACATTATATTGATATACTCTTCCTTCCTGAAAATTGAAGAATGAAAATTTCGTCATACTTACCGACTTCTCTGATCCTAAATCAAAAATAATATGCTGGGGCATTGACTGAGCAGCCCATCTTGAATTTGGGTCACCATCATAATATCCTAATCCATCTATCGTTTTTTCAGGAGGTGTACTGGGATCCGGTGTTCCTGTAGCAGTTACACCAACTACCTGGTAGTTTACTAAGTCTCCAAAATTCTTTATATGATTGGATGGATTTGTAATATTAACAAAATTGCTTCCCGTAAGTATTGTTGTAACATTTCCTTCAAAATTCCATCTTACGTTTGGATTTGTTTCACCCAAAGGATTTGCATCCTGTAAACGAAAACTTCCTACGCGTAATGGAGTTGAGGATATGTAGTCACTTCCAGGCGTTGATGCGAAAGTCAGTTTCTGAGTTCCGTCACCTGTATTTAATCCAATACCAAACGATGGAGGATTATTTAACTCGGAAGTCCCCGGTACATATGTAAATGTCAGTGCGTTACCATCTGCATCATTAACATTGAATGAAAAGGAACATTGATATGAAGTTAATTGAAAGGTACTATCCATACTCTTGATGTACACATTGAACTCAAAAGTATTGGAATCTATTATCTGACCATTATCAAGGCTCATTTGATAATCTACCTGAGCACTTGAACTAACATAAAACATTGTTGCCAACAAAAGAACATAAACACATCGTATCATTTTTTTCTCCTACTCATATTTTCAGGAGAGATTTATTCTTTCTGTTCTCTCTCCACCTTGTTATCGTATCAAAAACATATTCATCATTTCGCTTCCCCTTTTCTCACACTCGCACCTTGTTACAGGTGTCTAACTTATTTCATCAACATCATCTTCTTAGTTTCTGTAAATTTGCTATCTGCCTCTAATCTATATACATATACTCCGCTTGCTAAGTTGGCTGCATTAAACTCAACCTTATGTGTTCCCGCATTCATATCCCCGTTAACTAATTCTGCTACTTCTTCTCCAAGTATATTATACACTCCTAATTTTACCCTGGCATCTTCCTTTATTTCAAACTCTATACTCGTTGCTGGATTAAATGGATTGGGATAATTCTGTGAAAGCTTATAACTTTCGGATGATTCTTTATCTTGATTTGATTCTACGGAAGTTGTTTGACCTTCGCCCCAAATCTGGGCTTCCCAGAGGTTAGCCCAGTTATTAGGGTTATTAGTAGATGATACGAACTGTAATTTTACATATCTTGCCTCCTGTGCTGTAAATTGATTCTCTGTCCATTCCTCTGAAGCAGAGGATGCATTTACAACAACATCATTCC
>CAZUOC010000116.1:0-6487 GCA_964622335.1 uncultured Ignavibacteriaceae bacterium | reverse complement strand
GAACTTTTTGGATTTAATTCAATTAAAGAAATTGATGCACTCCCGGTTCTATCTTTATGGGGCGCAGTAATAGGTTTAATACAAAGCCCGTTCAATAACATTCTCTCAAGAAAATTTGAATATGAAGCTGATGAGTATGCTATTACTTCAACAGGGAAACCCGAATCTTACATCTCCACACTTGAAAAATTAACTGAGCAAAATCTTGGCGATAAAAATCCTCATCCTTTCGTTGAGTGGTTTTTCTACAGCCATCCTTCTATTAAGAACAGGATAAATGCTTTAAGAAAATTTCTTAATAAGGATAATACTCCTTCATCGCCAGGTGAACTTAAGTTTGAAAGCAATTAAGTGACTTACCTTAAATTAATTCTGCTTCTCATTCATACAATTATTGTTTCTACATTAGCTTTACTCGCCGGGTTATTAGACAGAAGCCATAAGGTTTATTTTGTTCTTACTAAAGTTTTTTCAGCACCTGTTCTGGCAATGGCTGGAATAAAAGTAAAGATAACCGGTAAAGAAAATGTGATTCCCAAGACACCTTACGTTTTTGTTTCAAATCATGTAAGCCTTTTTGATATTCCGGTTCTTCAAAGGTATGTCCCGAACAATTTTAGTTTTGTATTTAAAAAAGAAATTGCGTGGATTCCTTTGTTCGGCTGGCAAATGCAATTAGGTCCGCATATTATTATTGACAGGCAAAATCCTGAGAAAGCAATGAAAAGCATTGAAAAAGCAAAAAAGATGCTTGTTCATAGAAAAATATCTGTTCTTCTCTTTCCTGAAGGGACCAGAAGTAAAACCGGAGAAATGCTTCCATTTAAAAGAGGAGCTTTTCACCTTGCGGCTCAGGTTGGTTTTCCAATTATTCCCGTAACAATTTCTGGTACGAAAAATCTTTTTCAGAAAAAGCCATTTAAAATAAATTCAGGAAAAGTTATAGTTGATTTTGGCAAACCGATTCCTGTAGATAACATCAGTAACAAGAAAGATGAACTTGAACTTATGAGAAAAGTAAGGGATATTATTGGCGATAAATATAAGGAATTAAGTAGTGGCAGTAACTATTAAAGATGTTGAACATATTGCTGAACTTGCAAGGCTGAAATTTTCAGAAAAGGAACTCGATAATTTTACACATCAGCTTAACCAGATACTTGAGTATGTAGAAAAGCTGAACGAACTCGATACAGAAAATGTTGAACCGTTATCACATCCAATTGAAGGAAATAATGCTTTCAGGGAAGATGAACTAAAACCTTCATTGAGCAGGGAAGAAGCACTTAAGAATGCTCCTGATTGTGATGAGCAATTTTTTAAAGTGCCTAAAGTAATTGGTTGAGCTAATAAGATGTGTCCGTCACTTTAAAAGTGACAGGCACTTGAGAGACGGGCACATAAGGAACGGGTACGTGAGATTTAAAATATGATTATCGGAATTATCCCCGCGCGATTTGCTTCTACAAGATTATCTGGTAAAATACTTGCCGATATTGGTGGGAAACCTCTTATCCAGCACACTTATGAGAATTCTAAAAAATCTAAACTACTTAATGATGTTATTATTGCAGTTGATGATGAAAAAGTTGCTAAAGCAGCGCGTGACTTTGGTGCTCAGGTAGTAATAACTCCAAAAAATTTACAATCCGGTTCTGACAGAGTGGCTTTGGTAGCTAAAGATTTAACCGATGCAAAAATTATTGTAAACATTCAGGCTGATGAACCATTTATTAAAGGTACAATGATTGACCATGCGGTTGAACCTTTGCTGTTTGATAAGACTGTAAACATCTCAACTCTCGCAAAAAGAATTGAAACAGTAGATGAATTAAGATCTCCTTCTGTTGTTAAAGTGGTTTTTGATTATAATAATTTTGCACTTTACTTTTCCAGATCACCGATTCCTTTTGTTAGAGATGCGAAAACAAACTCGGAAAAAATAAAACTTGCAGAAATTTATAAACATATTGGATTATATGTTTACCGGAAAGATTATCTTTTTAAATTCACAAAGTTGCAGCAAACTGATCTTGAAAAAGCAGAAAAGCTGGAACAGTTAAGAATGTTGGAGAATGGTTTAAAAATAAAAATTGTTCCTACGGAGTTTGATTCTTTATCTGTCGATACTCAGGATGATTTAATAAACGCACGCAAGTATTATCTTAGAAATTTAGCATCTAAATAACCATTTTTTTGCTGAAATAACAATTTTTGCCTTAAGGAAAAATTAAGCTTATTTTGAATTATGGATTGTATCTTTTGTGATATTATCAACGGTAAATCCGAAGCTGAAATTATTTATGAAGATGAAAACATAATTTCATTTCTTGATATAAGACCTGTGAATTACGGTCACACTCTTGTTGTGCCTAAAAAGCATTACGATAACTTTCTTTCACTTACTTCAACAGAACTAAATTATCTTATCAATGGGCTTCAGACTATCTCTCTTGCCGTTGAAAAGAGTGTAAAAGCAGATGGATTTAATATTGTAGTTAATAGCGGTAAAGCTGCCGGTCAGACAGTTTTTCATTTTCATTTTCATATCATTCCACGTTTTACGAATGATTTTACTTTTAGCCCTAACTTTAAGAAATATTCAAACGGCTCTATGAAAGAATTCGCAGATAAAATAAGAATTGAACTGAATACAAAAAGAGATTCCATCGATGGATAAAAAAATAAGAGTTCTGATTGCGAAAGCAGGTCTTGACGGGCACGACAGGGGTGCAAAAGTTATTGCTGCGGCTTTACGCGATGCGGGAATGGAAGTCATTTATACAGGATTAAGGCAAACACCTGAGATGATCGTAGAAGCGGCTTTACAGGAAGATGTTGACGTTATCGGAATCAGTGTTTTATCGGGTGCTCATATGACTCTCTTTCCTAAAATTCTGAATCTAATGATAGAAAAAGAATTAAATGATGTTTTGCTTACAGGTGGTGGAATAATTCCTGAAGAGGACATAAAAGAACTTAAAAAAAGTGGGGTTGGGGAATTATTCACACCCGGCGCTCCAACGAGTGTCATTGCAGATTATATCAAAAAATGGTGCAAAGAACATCCAAGAAGTTAGAAGTGAAATAATTTAATATAAAAATAATTAAATTATTTTTTTCAGATTCTTGTTACTAATTTATTAGTTCCTTAGTTTTACTCTAATTCCAGCGCAGATAATTACTCTTGAAAATTTACTGTTAAGTATTTCTATCACTTAAATCAAAAGGAGGCTCTCTATGCTTAAACCAAAACACTTTTTATTGTTGTTTGCTTTAATGATTTGTTATTCCGGGCTTGCTCAGGCACAGGATAACGCTGATGGTAAACTCTTCTGGATCCACGAAGAAGTAGTAAAGATCAGCAAGTGGGAGCAATATGAAAAAACTTCCAAAGAATGGGTCGATCTGATGATTCAGGGTGGACTTGATCTTCCGGCTGTTTATGCATCACAAAGGAATGACGGACATTATTATTATCTTATACCTCTTAGTAGTTATGCCGATGCGGATAAATTTTCTGAAATATTTAATTCTGCTATTAGCAAAATCGGAAAAGATAAGTGGAAAGAGTATGCAATGCAAAATAACAGCAGTATGGAAACCAGCATGGATTATGTTGTGAGAAGATCGGATAAATATTCTTATCAGCCTAAAGAGCCCAGATTAAAACCTGAAGAGGAAGGATTTTTGCACTGGATATTTTTCACTTATTCTAATGAGAAACGCCACGAAGTTCTTGATGTTCTTGCTGAATGGAAAGCTCTTTATGAAAAGAATAATATTACGGATGGCTGGACTATCTGGCTGCCGGAAATAGGTTTACAAAACAATGCGATAGCACTAACTGAAACTGCAAAAGATGCTGCTGATTTTTATGCTGAGATGGATAAAAACAGTAAAGTACTTAAGGATGAGGAACACAAACTCTGGGAAAAATTATCTGCTAATGTTTTAACTATTGATGATAAGTATGGAAAACCGAGACAGGATCTTACTTACATTAAAAAATAATTCATAATTTTTTAAGCCCTCTTAACGGAGGGCTTTTTATATAAGACAAATTTCTTCCTTTTCAGGCGGACTGCATATTGAATTCTGCCATCGTTAGTCCAACTATGTGAATCCTTTCTCAATTGATATTCAAACCCCTTATGAGTAATTTTGTATATGGATAATTTTTATCTTTTTTATTTAATATAATTTCAAAAAGGAGTTTTAGAATATGGCTGTAAAAGTAGGGATAAACGGATTTGGAAGAATAGGAAGACTTGTTTTACAAGCTTTAGCCGAGCGTGGAACCTTAGGAAAAGATATTGACGTAGTTGCTGTTGTAGATATAACAACCGATGCAAAATATTTTGCTTACCAGTTAAAATATGATTCTGTTCATGGTAAATTTAAAGGAGAATTAAGTACTGAAAAGAGCAATCCTAATGCCGAAGCTGACGATGTACTAATTGTAAATGGTAATAAAATAAAATGTGTTATGGCAACCAAAGAACCTTCACAATTGCCATGGAAGGATTTGGGAGTTGAGTTTGTTATTGAATCCACAGGATTGTTTACTCATTCCGATAAAGCAAAGGGACATCTTGAAGCAGGTGCAAAGAAAGTACTTATTTCTGCTCCTGGTAAAGGCGATGTAAAAACATTGGTTCTTGGTGTTAATGACCAGGAATATGATCATGTAAAACATGATATTATTTCCAATGCATCATGTACAACAAACTGTCTTGCTCCTCTTGTTTATGTAATGCTTAAAGAAGGGATAGGAATTGAAACCGGCTTAATGACTACAATTCACTCCTATACAGCGACACAAAAAACAGTTGATGGTCCTTCCAAGAAAGATTGGAGAGGCGGCAGAGCTGCTGCAATAAATATTATCCCGTCTTCTACGGGCGCTGCAAAAGCTGTCGGTGAAGTTTTGCCTGTTACTAAAGGTAAACTGACAGGTATGTCTTTCAGAGTTCCGTCTGCCGATGTTTCAGTTGTTGATTTAACTTTCCGTTCGGAAAAGGATACTTCGATTGAAGAAATTGATAAGCTGTTAAGAAAAGCATCGGAAACATATCTTAAAGGTATTCTTGGTGTTACCGATGAAGAAGTTGTCTCAACAGACTTTATTCATGATGAACGTTCATCAATTTATGATGCTTTGGCTACCCTTCAGAACAACCTTAAAGGAGAAAAAAGATTCTTTAAAATTGTTTCCTGGTATGATAACGAGTGGGGTTACTCCTGCCGTGTAGCTGATCTTTTATTAAAGATCATAAAGAAATAATTCTTAAGGGGCTGCAAAGCCCCGCTTTTCTTTTTCTCAATCCTATGACAGGTAAGCCCGGAAATTTCCGGTTAATAAAGAGGGAATAAAATGAAAAAACTTTCAATTAATGATTTAAATCTTAAAGATAAAAAAGTTCTTGTCAGGGTAGATTTCAATGTGCCTCTTGATGAGAATTTAAAAGTTACGGATGATATAAGAATAGTTTCATCTTTGCCTACAATTAAGAAAATTATTTCTGACGGTGGTAAAGCAATTCTTATGAGTCATCTTGGTAGACCTAAAGGAAAAGTAAATCAAAAATACAGCCTTAAACCGGCTGCTGAAAAATTAAGTGAACTTTTAGGTAAGAATGTCACACTTGCACCTGATTGCATTGGCGAAGATGTAAAGAAAATAGTTAATGATATGAAACCGGGAGATGTTGTATTACTTGAGAACTTAAGGTTTCACGAAGAAGAAGAAAAAAATGATCTGTCATTTGCAAAGCAGTTATCGGAATTTGGTGATGTCTATATCAACGATGCATTTGGCAGCGCACACAGGGCACACGCTTCAACTGAAGGTGTTACAAAGTATATTGATAAATGTGCTGCAGGTTACCTTATGCAGAAAGAACTTGAATATCTTGGCGGGGCAGTTTCTTATCCAAAGAAACCTTACTGTGCAATTTTAGGCGGTGCAAAAATATCGGGTAAAATTGATGTAATTAATAATCTTCTCGATAAAGTTGATACAATGCTTATCGGCGGTGGAATGGCTTTTACGTTCTTCAAAGCTCAGGGAAAAGAGATTGGTAAATCTCTTCTTGAAGAAGAAAAACTTGAACTTGCAAAAGAATTGCTTGAAAAGGTAAAAGGTATGAATGTTAGATTTTTGCTTCCGGTTGATGTTGTTGTTGCCGATGAGTTCAAAAACGAATCTCAATCTGAAACTGTAAGTGTTGATAATGTTGCGTCCGGGAAAATGGGATTGGATATAGGACCCGAAACTGTTAAATTGTTCAGCGAAGAAATCCTAAAATCGAAAACAATTGTATGGAACGGTCCTATGGGCGTTTTTGAAATGCCTAATTTTGCCAAAGGAACTTTCGAGATAGCTGAAGCTCTTGCAGAAGCTACTTCAAAGGGTGCTGTTACAGTTGTTGGCGGAGGCGATTCTTCTGCTGCAATTAGCAAAGCCGGACTAGAGGATAAAGTA
>CAZUOC010000115.1:0-6542 GCA_964622335.1 uncultured Ignavibacteriaceae bacterium | reverse complement strand
GGCTGGTAATATTGGTTTAGCGTTTTCCGAAGTCACCACCGATGTAAAAGAAGATGAATTTGTTGCTTTGGAAGTTTCAAGTTTTCAATTGGACCTGATTGATGAGTTTAAACCAAAAGTTGCAATGATTTTGAACATAACTCCGGATCATCTTAACAGGTATGAAAATAAATTCGAGAATTATATCGAATCCAAATTCAGAATCTTTAAAAATCAGAATGAAGACGATTATCTCATCCTGAATAAAGATGACGGAACAATAAAAAAGTATATCAGGGATTATAAAAGCAAAAGTTTTTATTTCTCTTTGAATGAAGATATCAGCAATGGTTCTTATTTGAGTAATGATCAGATAGTTTTTAAAAAAGATAATCAGTTAGATTTTTCTTTTTCAACAAATGAAATGCAGATAAAAGGCGAACATAATATCGCAAATGCTATGGCGGTTACGGCTGCTGCAAAAATATTTGGTTTCGATAATGAGAAGATAAAAGAAGGCTTAAGAACATTTAAAGGAGTTGAACATCGTCTCGAGCTTGTAAGAGAGATTAATGGAGTTAAGTATGTAAATGATTCAAAAGCTACAAATGTTGATTCAGTCTGGTATGCTTTGAGAAGTTTTGATGAACCGTTGTTTTTGATTCTCGGTGGGCAGGATAAAGGAAATGATTATGAGAGAATTAAAAATCTTGTTGAAGAAAAGGTGAAGAAAATATATGCAATCGGTTCTTCAGCAGAAAAAGTTTACAATTTCTTCCACAACATTGTAAAAGTAGAATTGAAAATATCAATTGAAGAAGTAATAAACAGTGCAAGCAAAGAAGCAAGAAACGGAGACGTGGTTTTGCTTTCTCCAGCCTGTGCGAGTTTTGATATGTTCGATAATTACGAACACAGAGGAAAAATTTTTAAAGAAGCTGTGAACAATCTATAAACAAACATTCTCCCTCTTCTTTATAAGGAGAGGGAGAGTGATATTAAAAGCATGAAAAAATTAGCCGCTACAATATTTTTTGAATCAACTGCACTCCTATTACTGGGATTGATCATTGTAATGAGTGCGAGCAGCGCTTACAGTGAGTTTAAGTTTGACAGCTTTTATCATCTGTTCAATTCACATTTATTTAAGGTAATATTTGGTTTTGGATTAATGGTTCTTTTCTCTTTTATACCTTATGAGATTTACAAAGAATACAGTAAGCCGGCAATAATTCTAACAACAGTTATTCTTTTCTTCACACTTTTCTTTTCGCCGGCTGTTAAAGGGGCTGGTAGATGGATAAGTATTGGATTTATTACATTCCAACCCGCAGATGTTGCAAAACTGGTTCTTATAATTCACCTGGCAGCTTTATTAGAATCCAAAAGAAATATTATTTCTGATTTTAAAAACGGTTTCATTTATCTCTTTATCTGGGTAATTGCTATTTGTGGATTGATTTTAATCCAGCCGAATATAAGTAATGCAATTCTGCTTGCTTTTATATCGATTGTTCTTCTTTATGTAGGTGGAGCTAAGTTAACTCATATACTTACTGTCTCATTCGGGTGTTTGGTTGCAGGAGGTATCGGCGCTATGTTATTTGCTCACTCGAGAGAAAGAATATTTACATTCATTCATAGCTTAAATAGTGGGGGAGACATAAACTTACAGGTTAAGCAGGCATTACTTGGTTTAGGAAGCGGTGGAATTTTTGGAGTTGGGATTGGACACGGACAACAGAGCAATCTCTTTTTACCAGAAGCATATGGCGATTTTATTTTTGCTGTAATGGGAGAAGAACTTGGATTTATCGGTTCGGTGGTTATTGTTTTGAGTTTTCTGGCTCTGTTCTTTGTAGGAATTGTGATAGCAAAAAAAACAAAAGACAAATTCGGTCAGTTGCTGGCATTCGGAATTTCCTTTTCAATTATTTTTTATGCGTTTATTAATATAGCAGTTTCAGCAGGGCTACTTCCAACGACAGGTCTTCCTTTGCCATTTATAAGCTACGGCGGTACATCAATGACATTTTTATGTATATCGATTGGCATTCTTATAAACATTGCTCTTTCAAATTCAGCTGATAGAAAATTCAATATCGAGGTCGTTTCAAATTCAAATGACAGATCATGATGATAAGAAAAAAGAATACAGATTTTTATTTGCCGGTGGAGGAACCGGTGGACATTTGTTTCCAGCTGTCGCTGTTGCAGAAAAGATTAAAAGCAAAATCCCGGATGCTGAAATTTTATTTGTCGGTTCAAAGTCAAAGATTGAAGGAAAAGTTATTCCTTCGCTTGGTTTTAAATTTCGCCCGATTTGGATTAAAGGATTTAGCAGAAAGTTCAGTGTTGAAAACATTTTGTTTCCATTTAAGGTAATAGTTTCGATTATGCAGTCATTAGCAATAAATATGAATTTCAAACCGCAAGTTGCAATCGGCTCTGGCGGTTATGCTGCAGGTCCCGCTATTTATGCCGCATCACTTTTGGGAGCTAAAGTAATTCTACTTGAACAAAATAGTTTTCCCGGCGTAACAACGAGACTGCTTGAAAAATATGCTGATGAAATTCACATAAGCTTTGAAGATTCTAAAAAATATTTCAAAGATGTAAAGAAAATTTATTCAACCGGAACACCTGTAAGAGAAAGTTTAAAAAATATTGATAAAACATCAACTTTGAAAAATTTCAATCTCGATCCTTCTAAAAAAACTTTTCTTGTACTTGGCGGCAGTTTGGGTGCTGCATCAATTAATGAAGCAGTTGCAAACTCAATTAATTTCTTTAGAGAAAAAGATATACAAGTTATCTGGCAGACAGGCAAACATTATTATCCGAAATATAAACATCTGTCATCAAAAAATATTATTGTAAAAGATTTTATTGAAGAAATGAATTTCGCTTACTCGGCTTGTGACCTTCTCTTGGCTCGCTCTGGTGCTAGTACCATAGCCGAGTTGCTGACGCTGGTGATTCCTGCAATATTGGTCCCCTCTCCCAATGTGGCAGCGAATCACCAGTATTTTAATGCTAAATCTCTTGCAGAGAATAACGCAGCAATATTGATAGAAGATAATTTGTTAAAAAATAGGCTAAGCGAAGTTCTTTCATCAGTTCTTTTTGATGATGAAAAATTAAAACAATTGAAAATAAATGCAGCCAGGTTGAGAAAAGCAGATGCTACGGAAATTATTGCCGATAGGGCAATCAAATTTGCGGAAGAAACATGAGTGGTGAAACAGTAGACAGGAAAGTTTTTAAGTATAACATGTCTTTCTACTATCAATCAACTATAATTTATTTTGTTGCTTTTGTTTTGTACGTGTTGATAAGAGGAGAATTTATTGAAAATTCATTCACTTTAATAACAAAGGATCCGATCATTTACTTTTTCGCGATCATAGTTTTTGTCTCTGTTATAAGTCTGGTGTATAATCTTTACAAAAACAGGTATATGGAAATTTCCGGCGAGGGAATTTCTTTTATAAACAGGTTTAAAACAAAGTCCTTTAAATATGAAGATATGGTCAGGATTAAAATTTCTAAAAAGAAAAAACAATCAAAAAGAAATCCGCTTAAGCTTATAAGAATAAAATTAAAAAACAGAAGGAGATTGGTAGTTGTACGTCCTTCTGATTATGAAAATGCAGATGAGCTGTTAAAAATTTTTAATGATATTAGAATGCGGATAGAGAAAGTTTAATGTTTAAAAATATCAGGAAAGTTCATTTTGTCGGAATCGGTGGAATCGGAATGAGCGGAATAGCTGAAATACTTATTAACCAGGGATTCGAAATCAGCGGGTCAGATAAATCTTTATCTGAAGTAACAAATCGTCTGTCTGATTTAGGAATTAAAGTGTATGAAGGTCATTCACGTGAGAATCTTAAAGACGCTGATGTTCTTGTTTATTCCTCCGCTGTCATTATTGAGAACCCAGAAGTTCAGGAAGCAATTGCCAGAAAAATTCCTGTGATTAAACGTTCCGAGATGCTTGCCGAGACAATGAGATTGAAATATGGAATAGGTATCGCAGGAACGCACGGTAAAACAACTACAACCTCTATGGTTGGCTTGGCTCTAACAGAAGGGAACATTGATCCGACAATTATAGTTGGTGGAAAATTAAGCGGATTAGGTGGAACAAATGCTCGCTTAGGCAATGGGGAGTTTATAGTTGTAGAGGCAGATGAATTCGACAGAACATTTTTGAAACTTACACCTGTTATTGCAGCAATCACAACCTTGGAAAGCGAACATCTCGATACTTATAAAGACGTTGATGATATTAAGTCAGCTTTCATCGAGTTTGCAAACAAAGTTCCTTTTTATGGATTTGTTGTTCTTTGTATGGATGAACCTGCGCTTCAGGATATTATTCCGCATATAAACAAAAAGATTTTTACTTATGGATTAACGGCTCAGGCTGATGTAAGAGCAATTGATATAATGCATGAAAAATTCTTCAGTTCATTTACAGTTGAGTATAAAGGGAAAAAATTAGGAAAGATAAAACTAAGAATACCCGGTGTACATAATGTTAAAAATTCTTTAGTTGCTGTTTGTATCGGTATTGAACTCGGAGTTGAATTCAATACTATAAAGAAGGCTCTGGAATCTTTCGGTGGAGTTTACAGAAGATTTGAAGTTAAATATGATAAAGAAATACTTGTCGTTGATGATTATGCTCATCATCCGACTGAAACAAGTGCAACCTTAGCCGGAATAAGAGCGGGATGGGATAACAGACTTGTTGCTATTTTCCAGCCACATTTATACAGCAGAACAAGAGATTTTTACCAGGAGTTTGGAAGATCATTTCTTAACACTGATGTATTTGTTTGTACGGATGTTTACCCGGCTAGAGAAGAACCAATAAGCGGAGTTACAGGTGAACTTATTGCAAATGCAACAAAAAGTTTCGGACACAAGAATGTAATCTATGTCCAGGATAAAAATAAAGTTCCTGAAGTTTTAAATAAGTTAAAACAAGATGGTGATATAATAATTACAATGGGAGCCGGAGATATCTGGAAGTTCGGCGAGAAATTTATCGAAATGATTAAAAACTGATATGGAAAGAGATACTAAAATAAAATTTTTCGGAACAGGTTTTTTTATAATTCTTCTTGTTGGATTAGGATACCTGGTTTACAGGTCAAATGAATCTAAAGCAACAGAAGTGATTGAAAAAGTGCATGTAAAAGGAAACAGTCTTCTTGCAGAAAATGATTATCTGAATTTTGCAAAACTTGACGATAAATCTCTCTTGAAAGGATTAACACTTTCGGTTATAAAAAACAGGTTTGAAAAGCATCCTTATGTCTCAAGAGCCGATATAAAATTCGTTAATGAAAAAGAAGTGAAAGTTTTTCTAACAGAAAAAAATATTTATGGAGTGATAATAAAGAATCCAAATCCTGTTTTCATTGCAGAAAATTTTGAAGTGCTTCCAATTATTTCTAACACAAAGATAAATGAGGTCCCTGTTCTAAGTAATGTAAGTGAAAATTATAAGCTAAAGCCTCTCTTCAAATTTAAAACAGAAGATATTCTTGAAGCTTTTAAGATAATTGATGCAACGAGATTTACAAATCCTAAAATGTTAAAAAATCTTGCGGAAATAAATCTTAGAAATGGCGGTGATGTTTTACTAATGTTTTCCGGATTAAACTTCCTGGTAATTTTTGGAAGAGGGAATGAATCGGAAAAAACTGTTTACCTTGAGGCAGTTTTATCAAATTATGATGGAAACACTTTACTTAAAGAAAGCAATTATCTCGATCTCAGGTTTAATAATGAAATTTATGTTGGTAGAATGAAGAAAACGGAATTGTGAAAATGAAAAAAGATATAATAGCCGGACTCGATTTAGGAACAACGAAAGTTTGTGCTGTAATTGCCGAGAAGTTTGAAGACGATCATTTTAATATTCTTGGTTTTGGAGTTGCCCCTTCGGAAGGTTTGCATAAGGGTCTTGTAGCAAATATTGGCAAAACTGCCGAAGCAATAAAAGAAGCAGTTTCAATTGCAAGTAATCGTGCAGGTTTGGAAATAAATACTGTAAATGTTGGGGTAGCCGGTGAGCACATCACCTCGATCAGGCACAGGAACTATGTTACAATAAGCAGTGAAGATAGGGAAATTACCAGGGCTGATCTTGAGAGACTTGAAGCCGATGTGAGAACAATTCGCATTCCTTCAGATAGACAGATTCTGCATATAATACCGGAAGAATATTCGATTGATCATCAGGCAGGAATTGAGAATCCGATTGGTATGTCCGGGTCAAGACTTGAAGCAGCAAATCATATAGTGCTTGCTTCTATTCCTGCCATTCAGAATATAAAAAAATCCGTTGAGCGTGCCGGACTTTATGTTAAGGATTACATACTTCAACCTATCGCTTCGAGTTCTTCGGTACTAGAAAATAACGAAAAAGATTTAGGCGTTGCTTTAATTGATATTGGCGGTGGAACGACAGACATAGCGATCTTTCATCGCAAAGCTATTAAGCACTCTAAGGTAATTGGTGTTGCCGGTAATCAGGTAACAAA
>CAZUOC010000114.1:0-6546 GCA_964622335.1 uncultured Ignavibacteriaceae bacterium | reverse complement strand
ATATTAACGGGAAAAATGGTCTTGATGAAATAAGTTTAAATCGTCTTCAAAGTTTGCTTGATTTAATAAAAGGATTCAGATTCTAATAAGATTATCAAATTTTATACACCATATCAAAAATCTGATGATTGGATTTGTTTTACTGGCTGTTTCTTATTGACAAGGACAAATTTTTAAAGTTTTTTTTGATGGAATAGAAAGTGTAATATACAACAAAGCGGGCTTATGTTATCTAAAAATTTATTGAATTATTTTAAAGTTAAGTAAGTCGGGGAGGCTTTATGAAACAGAAATACTTTTTATTTTTTACAATTTTTCTTGCCCTCTCATTTTTTTATTATGGCAAAGAACAAAACGAAGTTGTTATTTATTCAAATTCATTTGAGTCGGCACAGGATACTGTGGGATTGCAAAAAAACGGAGCGATAGATTTCAACTCTGATGTTCCAATAGGTGGGGGGACACAATCACTCTTTGTTTCCGGTGGATGTATCTGGCCGCATACACAGGTTGAAATAGGTCCTTTTGAGAATGATGGGTTTTATAAGATCACATGCTGGGGAAAAAATCTCCAGGTTGGTGGAAGTATATCAATGGATGTTGAAGGGGATATCTTAAATGGAGCAATTATTATTGTAAATGAAGATGCCTGGACATATTATGAAAGTACAATATTATTCTGCCCTGCGGGAAAGAAAATTGTTTTATCTATGAATGCAGGTGGAATCGTGCAAAGCGCAATGTTAGTTGACAATTTGGAAATTGTTAGTGTAAAATCAATTCAGTCTCAATGGGCTATTAGAGACGGTAATACGAAAGAAAGATTGAATGATGTGGTAATGCTCAACTCATCAACAGCTATAGTTGTCGGGGACGAAGGATCGATTCTAAAAACTAAAGATGCGGGTATTACATGGAAAAACACGGCTCCGCAAATTGATTGTATGTCCGGACCGATTTGCATCATGAAATGGAACAGTGTGGCATTTTATGATAACTTTAATGGAATTGTAGCAGGAGAATCCGTTCTACTAATAACATCAGATGGAGGAGATAATTGGCAATTTCTCAACAGCCCCTCGGAAAATAATTTTCTTTCAATAGGAAAAAATGGGCTTGGTGATATCTACATAGGGGACGATTCTGGAAATATTTATAACTCGCGTGATACGGGCAAAACATGGACTACAGAACACGTTGCTGATTTGCCAATAAATTCAATTTTTCCGTTTGATGGACCTTTAGTTGATGGAGTCCCGATTCTCTATGCACTTACACATTACTCACTTTATGTAAAAAGCATCAACAGTAATTCGTGGGAAGAATGGGGACCACTCGGCTACTTTTATGGGTTAGGAGGAGGAGCTTTTAAAGGAGGATTTTCTGAAGATGGTACAGCGTTTATTGTTGGTGTAGAAGGGGACTTTGTCGCCTTATCAACGATTATCAGACTGCGATTGTTTGATTCGCACTGGTATTCAGTTGGTCCTACAAATGAATTTGGCGAACTTTACGGTTTATCAATTCCATCATCGAATGTCATTTATACTTGCGGTGTAAATGGTAAAATTTTAAAATCTATAAATAGTGGTGATTCTTGGTTTTCACTAAAAACTCCAACATCACAAGCATTACATTCTATTAATTTTTTCGATGATGAAAGAGGCTTAGCAGTTGGAGATTCGGGAACAATCCTTTATACAGAAAATGGTGGTACTTCCTCAACTAATTTTCCGCCATCGTCATTTCATTTACTGGAGCCGATTAATGAAGATTCACTATCTGCCCCAAGGTCAATTACTTTTAAATGGCAGAAAGCTGTAGACCCGAATAATAATCCGGTAAATTATACTTTGATAATTTCATCAGATTCAGGTGCAACCTGGACATCTTTTGGTTCGGTAACGGATACAACTAGTTTGCAAATTCAGAACCCGGCTCTAATATCGCGCAGATATTTTTGGATAGTAATAGCAAACGATGGTATGCTTGCAACTCCAAGTCTTGATGTTTTCACTTTTACTATTTATTCTGTTGCGGATGTTGATAAGTCGAAAGATGTTCCCGGAACTTTTGTGCTTAATCAAAACTATCCCAATCCGTTTAACCCAGGCACAAGAATCAAATTCGAAATTCCTAAATCATCATTCGTAAATCTTAAGGTCTATGATGCGTTGGGAAGAGAAGTTGCAACCCTTGTTAATGAAGAAAAAACGCCAGGAAGTTATGAAGTTGAATTTAATCCGGCATCTGGCTTCCTGAATCTGGCATCTGGAATTTATTTCTACAAGATTCAAGCTGGGAACTATTCAGCAACTAAAAAGATGATTTATTTAAAGTGAAAAATAATTTTATAGTAACTCTGATTTTAATTTTTTAATATTGATGTAGTTCTGTATAGTTCTTGAACTAAAAAGAATTAAGAATAATGGGTTTTTAAGATTATTATGTCTTTAGATACTCATTTGATAAAAGTATTATTTCTTCTATTCTTTTTTGTTGTTGGAGAAAGAACATTAGTTTGTCAAACCGAATCTACTAAAGAATTAACCAGCTTTAGAAATGTTCCCTGGGGAAGTTCAATGGAGGAAGTAAAATCTAGAGAAACCGAAAATTACTTGCAGACATTTGAAGGTTTTGGTATTTATTCCTTATCCTATAAAGGCAAAATTATCGGTTTAATAACAAGGATAGATTATACTTTTAAAAATGGGAAATTGGTCGAAGGTTCATACACATTTGAGTCCGGTGAATATTTTAAGGATGATTTTAATAAACTTAAAGACTTTTTAATTTCTGAATATAACAAACCAGATTTCAAGGCAGGACCTTCCATAGAATCCGATTCAGTTTGGATTATGGTTACGAAATATGGTAAGTATAAAGGTCCAGAATTATACTGGCAATTTAGTAACGGTTTTGTTGCACTCATTGCAGCAAGATTTGAAAATAAAATAACACTTACAATCCTTTACACTAATAATTCAATTAAAGAGTATAATAATGACAGGGGAATTTCGGTTGAGAGTTTTTTCTAAAATAAGATTGTAACTTCAGCAAAAACAATATAAAATATCTTCTATCCCCAGTTTTCGGTAGTCTCTCTTCCTTGACTGCCTGATACCGTTTCTCTATATTTGAACACTATTTTTTGATTACCAAATTCTGAAAATTATACGATTTTGAACCATTATAATAAGACTATCCTTCCAAACGGAATTAGAATTTTATCTGAAAATATACCGTATATAAAGTCTTTTTCTCTCGGCTTTTGGTTTAATGTGGGTTCGAGAGATGAGAATCTTACAAACAATGGTATTACTCATTTTATTGAGCACATGCTCTTTAAAGGAACAAAGAAAAGATCTGCAAGAAGAATTGCGACTGAAATTGAATCTTATGGCGGATACCTGAATGCATTTACTTCAAAGGAACATACTTGCTATTACGGAAGGGGTTTGGCAAATCATATTGGGAAAACTTTTGATGTTATTTCAGATATGATCCAGTATCCGGCTTTAAAGCCAGCCGAAATTAAAAAAGAAGCAAGTGTTATAATAGATGAGTTAAATGATATTCAGGACAATCCCGAAGAATTAATTTTTGAAAAGTTCGAGGAAATGATTTTTGCAGGAAGTAGTTTAAGTTATCCAATTATTGGAACAGCAGAAAATATTCTCCGTTTTTCTCAACTCGATTTTTTTAATTACATGAAAGAAAAATACGGCTTTAATAAAATAATTATTGCAGCTTCAGGAGCAGTTGATCATAATCAACTTGCAAAATTAACGGATAAATACTTTAATAAAGATATGAGGAATAGTCCCTCAAGAAGAAGATATTTTAATAACCCAGTTTACGATGCAAGACTGGAGTTTATAGAAAAAGAAATTCAACAAGTTCATGCAATTATTGGGAAACCTACTTACGGTTTCAAAAATGAAGAGAGAATTAACGTTGCTTTGTTAACACAGATTCTTGGCGAGGGCAGCAGTTCGAGATTATTTCAATCTGTTAGAGAAAGAAACGGAATTGCATACCAGATAAATTCATTTCTTAATTCTTTTTATGATACCTCAGCCTTCGGGGTTTACTTATCAACTAATGAAAAAATGGTGGACCGTGCTCTATCTATTATATATAGAGAATTAAAGAAGTTGCGGTCGGTTAAAGTTTCAGAAAAAGAATTGAACAAAGCCAAAGAAGCTTTGAAAGGAAATTTTCTGTTAAGCTTGGAAAGCACTTCAAACAGGATGATTAGAATGGCTCAATCTGAATTTTATTATAACAGGATAATTCCTACAGAAGAAATCATAAAAAAAATAGACGGAGTTACGAGAGAACAGATAATAGATATTGCGAATGAATTACTTGATGAGAAAACGATGTTTAAGATAATAATTAAATCAAAAGATGTACTTTTAAAATCAGCCGCATAATTTTAGCGAGAGGTAGAATATGATTGTCGGAGTACCAAAAGAAATAAAAGCAAATGAAAACAGGGTAGCTCTTTTACCTGTTGGTGCGCAAATATTGATTAAGAATAATCACAAGGTTATTGTTGAAACTAATGCTGGTTCAGGCAGCGGTTTTTCAGACGATGATTATAAAGCCGTAGGTGCTGAAATTGCAAAAGGTCCCGAAGATATTTTTAGTAGCGCAGATATGATTATGAAAGTAAAGGAACCGATTAATAATGAATATAAGATGATACGGGAAGGTCAGATTGTCTTTACTTATTTTCATTTTGCCGCAAGCAAAGAACTAACCGAAGCGATAATGAAAAGCAAATGTGTTGCAATCGCTTATGAAACAGTGCAGAAGGAAGATAGATCACTCCCTTTGTTAATTCCAATGAGTGAAGTTGCAGGCAGGATGGCTCCGCAGGAAGGTGCGAAGTATCTGGAAATGGTAATGGGTGGGAGAGGAGTTCTTTTGGGAGGTGTTCCCGGAACAGGTCCTGCTGAAGTTATGGTTCTTGGTGGTGGAATTGTTGGAACTAATGCTGCTAAGATTGCCGCCGGTTTTGGTGCAATCGTTACAATTTTTGATAACAATCTATATAGATTGAGATATCTCGATGATGTAATGCCGAAGAATGTTAAAACGGCAATGTCGAATGAATATTATATCAGGACAGCATTACCAAATGCCGATCTTGTAATAGGTGCTGTACTTATTCCTGGCGCTAAAGCTCCGAAACTTGTAACGCGCGAAATGCTGAAGATAATGAAAGAAGGTTCTGTAATTGTCGATGTTTCTGTTGACCAGGGCGGCTGCATTGAAACCTGCAAACCTACGACGCACGAAAATCCAACTTATGTAATAGATGGAATTGTTCATTATTGTGTAGCAAATATGCCCGGTGCTGTGCCGCATACATCGACTCTTGCTTTAACGAATGCAACTTTGCCTTATGCTGTTGAGATTGCAAATAAAGGTTTTGAAAAAGCGATTAAAACTAATCATGAGATTAAGTTGGGATTGAATATTATAGATGGGAAAATTGTTTACAAAGGTGTGGCGGAAGCTTTTGGTTTTGATTATCATGATGCTAATACAATTTTAAATTAGTAAAAGTTTATTAAAGAATATTCAGGATTGATATGCCTAAATTTGTTTTGAATGGGAAAGAAGTAGAATTCAACCATGGGGAAACCATAATGCAGGCGGGTGTAAGAAACGGAATCGAGATTCCGAACTTTTGCTGGCACCCCAGCCTTTCAATTTCAGGTAACTGTAGAATTTGTCTTGTCGAAATAGAAAAAATGCCGAAGCTTGCTATTGCATGCTCAACTCTTGCGGCAGACGGAATGGTTGTTAATTCACTATCTGAAAAATCAATTGCAGCAAGAAACGCTGTTATGGAATTTCTGCTTATTAATCATCCTCTCGATTGCCCGATTTGCGATGAAGCCGGTGAATGTAAATTACAAGATTATGCTTATTCACACAGCACTGGCGAAAGCAGGTTTACCGAAGAAAAAGTTCATAAAGATAAACGAGTTCCATTGGGTCCTTATGTAATGTTTGATGCTGAAAGATGTATTTCCTGTTCGCGGTGCATAAGATTTTGTGATGAAATTGCCAAGGATCCGGAACTAACTTTTATAAAACGCGGCGACAGAGTTACAATTGTTACTTATCCCGGCGAAGAAATGGATAATCCTTATTCACTAAATACTACAGACATTTGTCCTGTCGGCGCTTTAACAAATAGGGATTTCAGGTTTAGGGCGAGAGTTTGGGATATGTCTTCCACAAAATCTGTTTGCAACGGCTGTTCGCGCGGATGCAATATGGATATCTGGGTAAGAAATAATGAAGTGCTGAGATTAACTCCAAGATTAAATGAAGAAGTAAACAGTTACTGGATGTGCGATCATGGTAGAGTAAATACTTTTAAATTTATAAATGCCGAGGGCAGAGTCAGTGGTCCTCATCTTAGAAAAGATGGAACTTTAACAATCTCTACCAGGGATGAAGCAATAGGAAAAGCAGTTTCGGAATTAAAATCATTTAAGAAAGACGAAATTGCATTTATAG
>CAZUOC010000113.1:5648-6556 GCA_964622335.1 uncultured Ignavibacteriaceae bacterium | reverse complement strand
GGTTCTTCGATATGTGCCTCGGCAACATCTTCGGCTCCAACATTATCAATATCACCGGTTAGTTCATAACCTTGTGCATCTTTCCCGGCTTCCGCGTAAGGTAGCAACCTGGCTCCTCTAATAGAACCATAATCAACTATAATAAAGCTTAAACCAATTACGCCATAACCACCAGTATTCCAAGCGGCGGCGGCGGCATGATAATTAATATCTGCAAACCATTGAGTAGTTGACAAAAAGAATCCGAAATCCTTAGTCATTTCGGTAAGACCGGCAGGATTTGAAAAGATACTTTCTACACCCTGGCTCAGTGAAGTAATTGCCCCTCCTAAAGCAGCTTCTCTCGGTGAAACACCCACCTGAAGAAAGTTCATACTTGTTTGTCCGGTTTTTTTCAGATCTAACCCACTCCCGCCGGTATTATTAAAATCACCGGTTTGACCAAACAAACTAAGCAGGGGAAACAATGTTATTACTACGAAAACGATTAATTTATTCATTTGAAAATCTCCTTTAATGATTTTAACGAACTACAACCAGTTTCTGATAAGAAACAGCTCCGTCGGGTGATTCAAACACAACTATATATACTCCACTCGCAACTGTCTGACCATATTCATTACTAAGATTCCACTCATTACTACCGGCTCTTACCAATGGCTTATCATGCTGAATTGTCTTCACTAAATCACCCGATTCCGTAAATATTCTGATTGTAACTGTTATAGGAAGATTAAAAAATAATACCCTGAGATTATCTGGTTGCGTCCAGTTATAGCTTTCTACATTAGGATCTTTAGCATTAAATGGATTTGGAGCCATTACAATAGCATCTAAACCAGTGCCCGGCTGTCTTTCGCCCTGAACATTTCTTGTATTAACAAACCATGCCCTCGAACTCCAAATAG
>CAZUOC010000113.1:0-5638 GCA_964622335.1 uncultured Ignavibacteriaceae bacterium | reverse complement strand
TCCTCTTTCCGAAGGATGGGCATTCATATCATTTTCATCAATCTTAATTCCTGCCTGAACGTAATAATAGTATTCAGCACCAAAAGCAATATTCCCATCTGCAAAATGGTGGGTTGCAGCTTTATCACCTGGATCCGTTGAAGTTATTAATTGATAAAAGGTAGTATCTGTATTCGATACTTTTCTCCAAACTCTGTAACCCTGAAAATTTGGTGAACTTTCGGCATCAGAAGCAGCCCATTCCAACTCTATACCTTCGCCGGTTCCAATAATTTTAACAGAAGAAGGTGGTGGCGGTGTAACAGGCACGCTATAGTTATGAAGAAAATTATATTTAGCCCTGCTAACTGTCAGGTGTACAGAGTCTATCCCGGTACTGAACCATCTGTCTTTTCTCAGATCGTATTCCTGTGCTTCCGGAGGAAACACAAAATTATCCGGGAAATAGCCTGTTCTCGCGTTTGGTATCCCGGGTGGGTCTTGTAATGTACTGGTTGCGTTGTTTCTGTCTGCAAGCCATTTCGCTCCGACTTCAGCAGCAGCTTCCCTGCTAATACCTCCATAACCGGATGCTATTACTATCCTTATTTGCTGACCTGGTGCGAAGGTATATGGACCATAACTAAAAACCATTGTTTCAAAAGTGTTTGCAAGTGGACCAATACCTGGCTGTCCACCTGGTGCAACGATTCCCAACTCATCCAGATTCTGGCGGTGATGACCCGGTCTTACATCTGCACCCGCCATATCTTCAGAGGCTAACGTCTGACCCGAAATAAAATCATAATAATCAGGGTTATCCGGATTAAATGAAGATGTCATAACAGGAAGATTGATACCTGTTAAATAAGCTACAGTTGTAACACTCGGTTGGTTCATATCGTCCACATCGTTTGGATCAACCGGTCCGGAATACGAGGGTGTTGATGCGTATGGCTGTTGAGAAGCATGAAGAACTGACATAAAGAAAAAGTCTTTATCTAACAGTCTGCCTCCTTGCTGGGTTAGAGGCTGTCCATATCTATCTGTAACAACACCTGCATTTTCCGGATCGTCTGAATCATACTGATAAAAAACTCTTAAAGTGTCCGATGTTCTTGCACCATAATAATGGAACCATGATCTTGGACCATTGTTATTTGCGTACTCATCAACTGCAGCGACACTGGGATTTCCCCCATCAGACTGGGTTGCATATGTATCGGAACCCTGCATAAAAATATAAAAATCTGTTAAAGTATTACTGCTGGTATTGGTAAAAGTAAGGTCAAGAATAGCATAATTATCATGATCCTGCTGGCTCCAGGCTAAGACTTTTCTCTCAACCTGAACACCACACGCATAATTATTAGTAGCAGTAACTGTTTGATCACTCGTCCCAATACATTTAGAAGGATCCACAAGATGGTTGTAACCAAAATCTAATTCGGGCTGGTTAACATATGAAGAATTGTCTGCATTATAAATTTGGTAATTTAAATTAGAATAGCGTGTATAGTTTTCGAGTGGGGTAACAACATCACCAGTAGACATTAAATTATTTACCGGGGGGAAAACAGCTTTCGCGATTAAATTACTGCCCGGATCAGTCCAGTTAGTCGTAGCAAGAGTAATATAACCACCAAAAAATGATTCGTTACCGGATGCTCTCTCGGCATATACATTATAATCGGCAAAATAGGGACCGTTTATAACAATGGCACCTGCGCTTACACCGGCACCGATTTCATTTACTGCTCCCCAGAACTTATTAACTTTAATAATTGCATTATTCTGTGGGAAAGCAGTTGAGGTTACAATAAAAGCAGTTATCATAACCATCAACGTTGAGTTTAATAATTTTTTTAAAAAACCTTTTTTCATTTTAACACCATATATTATTTGCTGATAAAAGAATAATTAAAAGTCAAGCATTACTCCGAACCATACTGATCGTGGATTACCAAAAAGGAACATATCATTATTAGGATCATTTATATAAGGCTTATCACTCGATCTTAAATCACCTATTTTATCATCTCCAGCAACATATTTCCCATTTGCCTCGTCTCTTACACTGTCATAAAATGGATCGGCATATTCCGGAAGATGCAATGAACTCATATAAGCTTCAAAATCATCTCCACCAGTAGGATCAGTCCCCCAATCAGCAAAAGCATATTTATAAAGAAATAATTTATTATTAAATAAATTATTCACATCCATATATAAGGTTAAATTAAATAAATCGAGGTCAAATTTCTTGCTAAGTTTAAGATTCATACTAAAATAATCCGGCCATTTAAATTGTTGATTTACACCAGTAGCAGCACTTGGATCCCAATCAAATCGATCGCCCTGCTTCCAATGCGGCAGTAAACTAATCAGCCAATCCTCTCCAAAATATCCCCACGACTGGGGTGTTCTGAATGTAATATTAGCATAGATTTCCGGGACCGGATCAGTTCTGTTTGGATTTTGATAATAGAATGCATTGGGAGACTGGTTCAAGTCCTGATTTTCATATATATTTTGTCGTCCGGTATTACCGCTAGTAGGGAATACATATTTAAAATTAACCCATCCCGTTATAAATTCACCAACATTCTTGGTAACCTGAAGATCAAGACCTTCAATATCTCTATAACTGTCATCCGTTCTGTAGCGGTATTGTAAAAAATTATCCGGTAGAATATTAATAGTTCTAACTTCTCCTGAAATATCTTTATAATAACCAGCTATATGAAGTAAGTAATCTTCCAGGAAAATATAATCTACACCTAATTCATATTGTATTGTTTTTGACGGGGCAAGATTTGGATTACCAAGCTGATATAAACCACCCTTACCACCCGCTCCTCTAACATCATACATATACATTTCGCTGTATGGGGGTAAACTTCTGAAGTGTCCGTAGTTAAAATAAAACTTAGCATTATCACTTATAGGAAATGAGATACCAAATCTCGGGCTAAAAACCAAGTGTGATTCAACCGGTTCTAACAAAGGTTGTTCACCTGCCGCAACAAATTGCTGATTTACACTATTCCAATGATCCCAAACAAGAGATCCTCCTGCCTCAAGAATATCTATATAATTATCAGGAGGAGTGAATTCGCCTAAGGCTGCACCATCAAATGGACGACCGGTTGGCCACAACAAATTACCGGAACTAAAATAATCCATTCTTACACCCACTGTTGCAATCATATTTTCAAATGTTAATTCATCCTGTACATAGGCTCCTATTGTATACGGAAATACTCTAAAGTTGTACTCATACATACTCTCTGAACCCTGAGGTTTCCAAATAGACCATCGCTTATTATTTAAATCCATATAAAAATATTCAAAACCAGCTTTTACAAAATTCATTTTATCGAATTGGCTTCCGAAATTTACTCTAAGTCTTAGCTGCTGTGTCGAAGAATTATCATGCAACTCTCCACCTTTACTATCAAATCTCTCCGGTAAACCAGGCACGGTATAAAACTGGTCATATGTCCAGCCATCAAGATCATATGTAGTCTGGCTAACATCCCATAACTGTCTGCCATACGGCATTTCATTTACAGGAATAGGACCTAAACGTGCCAATACATTCATATTTCTTGTTTGTTTTGGAACTATTTTATCGCCTGTATTTTGATAACTCAAAATAACTTCATAATAGGTTGTAGGACTTATAGCATGAGTTAAAGTTGCACCCCCCAGTATATTTGTTTGTTCCCAATCCTGCAGCACTGAAGGATACCACCAATAAGTAGATCCATAATTAGATCCTGCATTAGTAAAAAAGTCCAGATTATTTTCTGGCACAAAATTTCCTCTATCAAGCCCTTCACCAAGACCATTTCCAGAAGAGTAGTTTGATAGTCCTAGTGCCGTACCGAGATTTGGTACTTCACTATCAGCACCTCTGGCAGGATTCATACCATGTGTAAAACCGTAAGCACCCGTAAGCTTTAATGTAATTGCTTTAGTTATATTAGATTTAATAGCTAACAAAGTATTTGTTTGCATATTATAATCTCTGAACATAGGTTCTATGTAAGAGGTTCTGCTGGTTAAATTAGATAAATAAAAAGTGGCGTCTCCAAGATACTCGCCAATAAAAGGAATTGGACCTCCAAACCCGCCATCTACATAAAAATCAGCATATTTATCTTCAGCATTTGCATGATCATTAAAAAGACTGATTAGGTTCTGGTCCGTTACTTCTGAACCGACACTTAAACCCTGATCATTCAACTCACGAATTTTTGAATTTAATTTTGAGAAATCTACCTGCGCCATATGCATCCAGGCATCATAGAGATATATGTCCACAGGAGTAATAACTTCGCCTGGTTGCAGACTTTGCCTCCAGCCGGAGGGTAATTGTCTTTCGCCTGAGTTTGCAATGTGCCCAGCAAATGTTGAATATTGGAATTGATTTGCTTCATACTGAGTAATTATACCCTGGTTAACTGCTGCATTAACACCAATGAAAGCAATATCAGGATCCAGATGAGGTCTTAAATAGTTGTTCATTGGATCATAAAGTGATCGACCAAATCTTTTCTGATGAGCTAAATCCCTTGTTACCCTTATTCTACCGGAGTATGACTTTTGTTTACCAAATTTTGTAGCTACTTCAATCAGACCAGAACGAAACTCACCATATTCAGCACTCATTCCTCCTGTCTTTACTGAAACCTGTTCGATACCACTTGTTGGTATGGAAGATTCTGTTTTTCCAACCCTGCTGTTAACAAACGCCATTCCGTTTACAAGAGTACCTGTTTCCTGTGGTCTTCCTCCCCTTATATTAAGATATTGATCACCGGTAATTCCAGCTTGAGTCTGTAAGAAATCCTGTAAAGATCTAACTCCTGCAGCCTCAGCAATTTGATTGGTTGTAATTACAATCTGACTGGTAGATACCTCTTTGTTTAAAGCATTTCTTTCGGCAGTTACAACAACCTCTTCTCCTTCAATAGCTGTCTCTTCAAGTTGAAAATTAACCTCAGTAGTCTGATCTTGAGATACTCTAACATTCGTTTTTAATACCTTGGACATTCCTATCATTGAAGCCCGTAAGGAATATTCACCAACAGGTACATTAATTATAAAATAATCCCCCTCTGCATCTGTTGCAGCACCTATATTGGTACCCTGAACAATTATATTGGCACCAAATAATGGTTCGTTAGTTTGTGTATTCGTTACATGCCCAATTATCTTTCCTTGTCCATATACACTTACCGAAAAAGAAAGGTATATGAATACGGAAAAAATAATCATCGGGAAATGGTAAGTTAACCTTTTCATATTGTATCCTCCGATGTTAATTAATTTGAGAATTTAAACCTTTGATGAGAACTTTTTTAGTGTGAGATTTACTATTAATATCCGATTTATCAGAGACCCCATAATGTAATTTCGTAAGATTGTTTAGTCAAAACATTTTAATATACTTGATGTTTGAATAAACTTTATCTTGATAGTTAACTTGCATATAATTAATGTAAGAATCAACGAACATAGATTACTATTCGTTTTGTTCTTTACCATTAATACTTACTGATTCAAGTTTGAGATTTTCAACATTCTCAATAACATTTTGTTTCTTAACATTATTAAATACACAATTTCTTATCTCAACATTTTTTACAGG
>CAZUOC010000112.1:0-6612 GCA_964622335.1 uncultured Ignavibacteriaceae bacterium | reverse complement strand
GCCGATACCGAAATTGTCCTTGGTATTTTGCAAAACTTCGGCTATGCAATTACAAAAGAATTGGATAAAGCAGATGTTATTTTGTTGAATACATGCAGCATCCGGGAGAATGCCGAGCAGAGAATTTACGGCAGACTTGGAAATATTAAAACTGCAAAAAAAGATAATCCCAACCTTGTAATCGGTGTGCTGGGTTGTATGGCGGAAAGGCTTCGTAAAGATCTTATAGATGAAAAGAAAATGGTCGATGTTGTAGTTGGTCCAGATGAATACAGGAGACTACCCGAATTAATTGATACAGCATTTGGTGGCGAAAAAGGAATTGGTGTCAGGTTATCAAAGACTGAAACGTACGATGATATAGTTCCTTTCCGTGAGGATGGATTAGCTGCCTGGCTTTCTGTTATGAGAGGATGTGATAAGTTCTGTACATTTTGTGTCGTGCCTTTTACAAGAGGACGTGAAAGAAGCAGGTCACTTCAGTCAATTGTAAATGAAGTTGAACAACTTTCCGGTAGAGGGTTTAAGGAAGTAACTCTCCTGGGACAAAATGTTAATTCATATCTTGATGAAAAAAATGATTTTGCAGATCTTCTCGCCGCCTGTGCAGAAGTTGACAGATCAATGCGAATAAGATTTACAACTTCTCATCCCCAGGATTTATCCGACAAGCTTCTCAATACCATTGCCGAACATTCGAACATTTGCAACAGTATACATTTACCTGTCCAATCCGGTTCAAATAGAATACTAAAACTGATGAACCGAACTTATACAATCGAGCATTATTTAAATCTAATTGATAAAGCAAAAAAAATAATTCCCGGCGTCAGTTTTTCAACAGATATTATTTCGGGATTTCCTACCGAAACTTATGAAGATCATGTTATGACTCTCGACATTATGCGAGAAGTTAAATATGACGGTGCATATATGTTCAAGTATTCTGCACGTGAAGGAACAAAAGCTTATAGTATGACAGACGATGTCTCCGATGAAATCAAAACAAAAAGATTGCAGGAAATAATCGAACTACAGCAGCAAATATCTTTTAAAATTAACCAGGGGTTGGTCGGAAAAGATGATACTATTTTGATTGAAGGTTTCAGCAGAAAATCGGATCAATTTTTATCCGGCAGAACAGATACAAATAAAGTTGTTATCATTCCCCTCAATGAAAATATTAAACAAGGCAGTTACGTAAAAGTTAAAATAAACAGGGCAACACACGCAACGTTATTCGGGGACATAGTGAATATAGTTACACCGGTTAGCGGAAACTTTGCTTTAAGTGCATGAAACTTTCTTTCAAATATTTATTAATATTTTTTCTCATCCTCTCTACAAAAAATTTATTTCCACAGGATGTAGATATTGTTCCTTATTTAAAGCAGATAGAAAACGGGGAGAAATCAAAAGTAGAAGAAAAATTATTGGATCTGAAGAAAGAGTATCCAAATAGTCCTTCGTTAATGTTCCTCGATGGTGTGTTGACGGAGAATGGGCAGGATGCAGTGGCAATCTATACAAAAGTAGTAGATTATTATCCGTATAGTAAGTATGCAGACGCAGCGCTCTACAGGATTTATTCTTACTATTATGCTCTTGGCTTGTATGATACTGCAAAGAAACAGTTGGACAGGCTTAAAAAAAATTATCCGCAATCTCCGTATATCAAAATTGCCGAGAAAAAAATCCCATCTGACAATGAGCCTTCAACCAAGGAACAGAAACCTGACGAAAAGAAACAAATAGATTATAAATACACAATCCAGGCAGGGGCTTTTAGCAAGATGGAAAATGCCCAATCCTTAAAAAAAGATTTTGAAGATTCAGGATTCTTTTCAGAGATAAAAGAAAAAGTTGTCGGCGGGACGACTTTTGAAGTAGTATATGTTGGTAAGTTCGTTAGCGAAGTTGAAGCAAAAAATTTTTTACAGGTAATAAATTCAGAATTTAAACTTGACGGAAGAGTTGTAAACATAGAGTAAGATAATATTGGAAATAAAATTTATTGGGACGGGGTCGGGAAAAACCTCATTAAAGAGGCATCATTCTTCTTTTATTATTATTGTGGGAAAGTATAATCTTCTTGTTGATGCAGGTGATGGGATTTCACGTGCTTTGCTTCATCAGAAAGTAACTTTTGATTTTATAAACGGGATTCTTATTAGTCATCTTCATCCCGATCATTATTCCGGTTTACCTTCTTTAATAATACAGATGAAATTGAGTGAGAGGCAGGAATCACTAGATATTTTTTGTCACGAGAGTCAAACTGATTTTCTTAAAGAGTTTCTTTACCAGTCATACATCCTTGAAGAAAAATTAGGCTTTAAACTTAGTTTCAAACCTTTTGAGCAAAAGAAAAAGTTAAATGTTTCTGCAGGCTTAAGTTTTACAGCTAAACAAAACTCTCATTTAATGCGCAATGCCGGTTTAGACAAAAGCGGAAGATTATCTTTTGCGTGCAGCAGCTTTTCAATAAGGTTAAAAGGGAAAAATATTTTCTATACCGGCGATATTGGAGATTCTTCTGATTTGTTTCTCTTTGAAGAGAATAAGATAGATATTATGATTAGTGAAATTACACACCTAAGTATAGAAGAGCTTCTCGATTCATTCCGGAGATTAAAACCGGAAAAACTTTTTATTACACACTTAAGCGAAGAAGATGAAGTCCATATTTCGAAATTAAGCTACCAGCTTCCGGCTGCCGAACGCAAGAAAATAATTACTGCTTTTGACGGCTTAAATATTAAAATCTAACCTTAATATCTCACCCAATTATATTTAATAATGTTTGGATTTGTGCTATATTTAAGACATACCAGATAGCTTTTTAGGCTGTATTCATAAATTTTGTCTGCAAAGATGACAGTAGAGCAATTCAAAATACAATACGGAATTATCGGAAATACAAAGGAGATTAACGACCTGATTGATATCTCAATGCAGGTTGCTAAATCCGATATATCAATTCTTATCTACGGAGAAAGTGGAGTTGGTAAGGAAGTGTTTGCACAGGCAATTCATGGATTCAGCAACAGGGCAGATAAAAAATTAGTATCTGTAAACTGCGGCGCCATTCCTGAAGGTATTTTAGAGAGTGAATTATTCGGACATAAAAGAGGGTCATTCACAGGAGCTACAGAAGGAAGAAAAGGTTATTTTGAAATTGCGGACGGCGGAACTCTATTCCTTGATGAAATTGCCGAGATGCCTTTAACTACGCAGGTAAAGTTGCTGAGAGTAATTGAGACAAAAGAATTTATGCGGCTTGGCGCAGAAACAGTTACTAAAGTCGATGTAAGAATAATTACAGCGACTAATAAAGATCTTCAGAGAGAAGTCGATGCAGGAAGATTCAGGGAAGATCTTTACTTTAGATTGAAAGCAGTAACTTTAACTCTTCCACCTTTAAGAAGAAGAAAAAGCGATTTACCGGAACTTGCAAATCATTTTATTGATTCTTTTGCAGCAGCTAACAGGAGAAAGTCTCCAACACTTACTCCCGAAGCTTTGGAAGTACTTCAAAATTATTCCTGGCCGGGAAATATTCGCGAGCTAAAAAATACAGTTGAGACTGCTGTTGCACTCGATAAAGATGGGGTACTTAATGCTTCTGAGTTTGCTTCATTGTACGTTGAGCCTGAAGTTGAATTATCAAACAGGAATCTTCCCATATTTCTTAAAAGATCTCCTGAAGAAGTTGACAGGGAATTAATGTACAGGGCTCTGTTTGAAATAAAGAAAGATCTTATTGAGTTGAAAGATCTTTTTTACAATAGGCAAAATGAAATTTATAATGAAAGCAAACGTAATCCCCACCAGGTTGTTCCCCTTGATGATCTTGAAAAAGAGGCAATAAAGAATGCTCTTGATGCTACAAGAGGAAATAAGCGGACTGCAGCAAAACTTCTAAAAATTAGCGAAAGAACGCTCTACCGGAAAATAAAGGAATATGAGCTTTGATGAATTTTAACAAAAATAGTGATTTTTGTAATCAATCCGCCTTTTTAAGGCACAAAAGCCTTTTTGCAGCGCTTAACCTGCTGTTGTTTATAACCTTCAGCATGAGTAATATTAGGTGTTGTATTTATTCGTTCACAGGAGCGGCGGTACCCCCGCATCTTAAGACAATTGCTGTCCCGGTTGCGGATGATAAAAGTGGTGCCGGAGAACCCGGTTTGAGAGAATTGCTCACAAATCAATTAACTCAAAAGCTTATTGATGATAATACATTTAATGTTACTGAACGAACAAATGCAGATGCTGTTCTTGAATGTACGATTACTTCTTTAAGTGATGCACCTGCTGTAGTTACTGCAGGTGAAAGTGTAACCTCGCGAAGGATCACTATTTCGGTAAAAGTTATTTACCGGGATATGGTTCAAAAGAAAACTATTTACGATAAAAGTTTTTCTAACTACGGAGATTATTCACCTGGCGGAAGCATTGAAGACAGGAAGAAGGCGATTGAAACTGCAATTGATCTGATTACAGAAGATATCGTGCTCGATACAGTTTCAGGATGGTAATATGTTAAACAATTTCAGGATAAATAAAGATGGATGATATAGTACTTGTTGGTTACTTCCTTTCCTTAGCTATATTATTTGTTTTTGGATGTCACGGTTTTATTATGATTTATTATCACAGGAAATATAAATCTGTGAAACCCGCCTATAAAAAAGAATTCTCTCCCGATTCAATAGTTACAATTCAACTACCTCTTTACAATGAGCTTTATGTTGTAGAAAGATTAATTAACGCAGTATGCAAAATAGAATATCCTAAAGAAAAACTCGAAATACAAATTCTCGATGATTCAACCGACGAAACGACAAATATTGTTAAAGATGTTGTAGGAAGAAAGAAATCTGAAGGTTTTGATATTAGCCATGTAAGACGGGATTCCAGGAAAGGTTTCAAAGCTGGTGCTTTAAAAGAGGGATTGAAAATAGCCAAAGGAGAATACATTGCTATTTTTGATGCGGACTTTATTCCCCACAAAGATTTTCTCAAGAAAACTCTTCCTTTTTTTAGTAATGACAAAATCGGAATGGTTCAGACAAGGTGGGAACACATCAACGGGAATTATTCAATCTTAACAAGAGCACAGGCTCTTGCGCTCGATGGACATTTCGTTATTGAACAGTCTGTAAGAAACAAAGCCGGCTTCTTTATTAATTTTAATGGTACCGGCGGGATTTGGAAAAAGGAATGTATCGAAGATGCTGGAAACTGGCATGATGATACACTCACAGAAGATCTGGATTTAAGTTACAGGGCACAACTAAACGGATGGAAATTTGTTTTCCTTAAAGATTTTACTTCTCCTGCAGAACTTCCTTCTGAAATTAATGCCTTAAAGAATCAGCAGTTCAGATGGACAAAAGGTGCAATTGAAACTGCCAAGAAAATTCTTCCTTCTGTCTGGAGATCTAAAGTTGCATTAAGAGTTAAACTTCAGGCAACTTTTCATTTGACAAATAATATTGTATTTCCTTTCATACTTCTTGCGGCAATATTGAACGTTCCGCTTATCTTTATTAAGAATAGTGGTTCATATACAGCCTATTTTGCTATTCTTTCTTTGTTTGTTCTGGCATTTGTAAGCTCGTTCTTATTTTATCTTTTCTCACAAAAAGATATAAGGACCGACTGGAGAAAGAAGATAGTATTGTTTCCTATTTTTATGGCTGGAAGCATGGGATTTGCGGTTAATAATTCCCGTGCAGTTATTGAAGGCTTACTCAACAGGAAAAGTGAATTCGTAAGAACGCCTAAGTTTAAGGTTGTTGATAACGGCGATTCATGGATCGGTAAAAAATATCTTTCTTCTAAACTAGGTTTGTCTGTTGTGGTAGAAGTAATAATGGCATTGTATTGTCTCGTCGGAATTGCCTCTTCAATTTACTTTACTGAGATAGCAGCCTTGCCTTTTCAGATTCTTTTCTTTACCGGTTTTTCTCTCGTTGCTTTTACATCAATAAAACATGCATATTTACCTGCCGGCAGGCACAGTTTAAAACATTAAGGTAAAGTTTGTCAGTTAAATCCGATTCATTATATAAGAATAAAATCAGATTAGTATTCGAGTATAATAGAAAATCGCCTCTCTTTGCCCGCATCGCAGATTGGGAACTGGAAAATAATAACCACGATTTAGCAATAGAAGTTCTTGAAGAAGGATTGAGGGAATCGCCTGATTTTCCTACCCCATACTTTATTCTTGGAAAAATTTATTCTCTTAAAGAAGAATATAGCAAAGCTTTAAAATGTTTTAAAAAGGGAAGCGAACTCATCGGTTCTAGCAAAACATATGAGTTTTATCTGAGGGAATTAGAAAATCTGAGAAGAGTTAAAACTCCTTTAGAAATGCGCGAGTTCGATAATCTTCATCCTGAAAGTAAAAGAGATGAACTTTCAGATAGTGAAGTTAAATCTGATTTTGAAGATAATCTTAATGAGCTTGCAGAGAAAATTTCCCATGCAAAAATGCCGGCAATAACTGATGAGAATAAACAACCGGGTTTTGAAATAAAAGATTTTGCAGACAGCAGCCTTATTGTATCGGAAACATTAGCAAAGATTTATATAGCACAG
>CAZUOC010000111.1:0-6673 GCA_964622335.1 uncultured Ignavibacteriaceae bacterium | reverse complement strand
AATGTCGAGGGGTTTATTGATACCGATTTTTTGTAATTTTTGGATGGTTTTTGGACCAATACCGGCTATATTTGAAAGAGAGCTCATACCTGTATTATGCTATCATTGCTTATGAAATTTTTTTTCATCAAGATTATTGTTTATGGAAACAACGGAAATATCCTCCTTAATGTAAAGAATATTTTTGCCGTCTTTTGTTCCGCGTACAGAATCGACAAAATTACCATCTCCTTTGACATTATAAAATTTAATGAGGATTTCAGAGTCTTCACCAAGTGTTTCTTTAATCTCTTTCTCTGTCCATAAATAAAACTTTCCTTCTTCTCCTTCGCTATCTGCATCTTCAGCAGAATAAAATCCTCCATCTTCATAAGTCATATCACGCATTACATAAGAAAGAATTTCCTCAGCAGTTTCTTTATAAAAATCTTTCTTTGTGACCTGGTAAATTTCAATATAGGCTAAAACAAGAAGTGCCTGGTCGTATAACATTTTTTCAAAATGCGGAACTAACCATTCTCTATCTGTTGAGTACCTGCAAAACCCAAAACCAATGTGATCATAAATTCCACCTTTTCTCATTTCTGTAAGAGTTTTCTCAACCATTTCGAGTGCTTTATTGTTTCCATATCTTTTCCAGTATCTTAATAAGAACATTAAATTATGAGGAGTTGGAAATTTCGGCGCGCTGCCGAATCCACCGAACTCTTCATCAAATCTATCTTCAAATTCTTTAAATGCCGTATGAAAAATATCTTGACTAAGTGCATCACCTGAAATAAATGAAGATGAAGACATTAACGCAGTAGAAATCTCTTCCGATGATTTTATCAGATCATCTCTTTTGGTTTCCCATAATTGCGTGACCTGAAGAATTAAATCTTTCATTCCAATTCTTCCGTAGCGGTTTTCTTTTGGAAAATACGTCCCGGCAAAGAAAGGTTTTTTATCCGGAGCCATTATAATTGTTAACGGCCAGCCACCGCTCCCCGTAACCATCTGGCAGACAGACATATAAATACCATCAATATCCGGTCTCTCTTCCCTGTCGACTTTAATCGATATAAAAGCATCGTTCATAAGTTTTGCAATTTCTTCATCTTCAAAAGATTCCTTCTCCATTACATGGCACCAGTGACAGGTCGAGTACCCTATTGAAAGAAATACTAGTTTATCTTTTTCTTTGGCTTCAATAAATGCTTCATCACTCCAGGCATACCAATCAACAGGATTATGAGCGTGCTGAAGCAGATAAGGACTTTTCTCTTTAATTAAACGATTAGCATTTGCCATTTGTCAACTATCGAATTTGTCAGATGATTTCTTTTTTAATATGTTTCGATTAAGATAATAAATATCCGAAGAAACACTACATGAATAAGAATAATCTCTTTATTCCCTCAATTATAGTTGCAATATCATTTATTATTTGTTCAATTATTTTCACGTCAACGTGGAAAGCTAATCATGCTTCTAACCAGACAATCAATGTAACAGGTTCTGCAAAAAAAGAAATTGTTTCCGATCTTGGAGTATTGAAAGGAACAGTTTCGGCACGATCCTCAACTGCCGAAGGAGCTTACAGGGAGCTCTTGAAACAAAAACCAATTCTGATTTCATATCTTGCTGAAAACGGCTTCCCTGAAAATAAGATTGAACTTTTTACCATAAATAGTTATCCTGTTTATGAAATTGGTACAAACGGCTACCAGACGGGAAAAATAATAGCTTACAATTACAGTCAGAGAGTAGAAATAAAATCAACTGATGTGAATAAAATAAAAGAGATATCCCTCGATATTCCTTCTTTAATAGAAAAGGGAGTAAACTTTAATGTTGAAATGCCGGAATATCATTACACAAAGCTTGCAGATCTGAAAATAGAAATACAGGCAGATGCTTCCAAAGATGCAATGATAAGAGCACAAAAAATTGCAGAAGCTACGGGAAGAGAACTCGGTCCAATGAGAAGTGCCAGAATGGGAGTTCTACAGATTACTCCAAGACTTTCGAATATGGTTTCTGATTATGGAATTAATGATTTAAGTTCTATTGACAAAGAAATTACGGCCGTTGTAAACGCGTCGTTTGAAATAGAATAAAAAGGAGTAACAATGACTAAACCTCAAATTTGGGTGGCTGCTTTTTTAGTGTTATTTATTTTATTATTTGCCCTTTCAAGAGCAACCAAAGAAGACAACACAACAAATTCTGCTATTGGATCGCCCAACCCACAAAGCAATATGTCGTCACAAGATCTTACTGCCGAACAGCTCGTAAGCAAATTAAGCTGTACCACTTGCCACGGAACAGATCTTAAAGGGACGAAAATGGGTCCATCGCTTTATCGTGTTTCGGAATCCTGGACAAGAGACAAACTGATCAATTATCTCCGTAATCCTACTTCTTTTTCAGATACGGAAAGGTTCCAGAAATACACGGAAGAATTCCCGGGTATGATTATGCCGACATTCGGGCATATCAATGTTAAAGACTTAGGAAAAATTGCGGATTATTTATTGAAGTTGAAACCGGAGAAGGTGAAATAGAAGAATTAGAGATGACATCTTTTCGAAAGATGTCATCTCTTTAAATGATTAAGCTACTGTTATTTCTTTAGCAAGATAAACATCCTGAATTGTATTCAGAAGTTTAACACCTTCGCTCATCGGTCTCTGGAAAGCTTTACGACCTGAGATCAGTCCCATACCGCCGGCTCTCTTATTTATAACAGCAGTTTTAGCAGCTTCGGCAAAATCGTTTTCGCCTGAAGCACCGCCGCTGTTAATTAATCCTGCACGCCCCATATAGTTATTTATAACCTGGTAACGGCAAAGATCGATCGGGTTATCAGTTGAAAGATCGGTGTAAACTTTTTTATTTGTCTTACCGAATTTTATTGCATTAAAACCGCCGTTATTTTCAGGAAGTTTTTGTTTAATAATATCGGCTTGTATGGTTACACCAAGATGATTTGCCTGTCCTGTAAGATCGGCAGAGACATGATAATCTTTATCTTTCTTGAACTCGGGGTTTCTTAAGTAGCACCAGAGAATCGTAGCCAGACCAAGTTCGTGAGCATATTGGAACGCTTCACTAACTTCAACAATTTGTCTTGCACTTTCTTCAGAACCAAAATAAATTGTTGCACCGACAGCAGCAGCACCAAGATCCCACGATTGCCTTACTCCTGCAAACATAATCTGATCGAATGTGTTTGGATATGTAAGCAATTCATTGTGATTCAGTTTTACTATGAAAGGAATTTTGTGAGCATACTTTCTCGCTGTCATTCCTAGTACACCGACAGTAGAAGCAACAGCGTTACAACCGCCCTCTATTGCAAGCTTAACAATATTTTCAGGATCAAAATATTCCGGGTTTGGTGCAAACGATGCACCGGCAGAATGTTCTATTCCCTGGTCAACCGGAAGAATAGAAACATAACCGGATCCTGCAAGTCTTCCTGTCTGGAAAAGCCATTGCAAATTTTTAAGAACATTAATATTTCTATCAGTATTAGTAAAAATCCTGTCAACAAAATCGGGTCCCGGAAGATGTAATTTCTCTTTCGGAAATTTTGCTTTGTAACTAAGTAAAGAATCAGCTTCACTGCCAATCAATTCTTTAATTTTATCTAACATATTCTGTCTCCATAACTTTTAAAATTTGTGCTTTGTAAAATGGTTAATTAAACCGTTGAAACGTTTATGGCTTTTTGTAGTTTTATAAATAACCCACGCCTTAAGAGACCGTATGAAAATTCACGTCAACTGGTAGTCGCAACCTTTAGGTTGCGTCCTTAACTAAATTCCGCAGTCTGAAGCCTGCGGCTACCATCATTTTCAAAATTTTCACCCACGTCTCTGGCAAAGCCATCCCTTTGGGAAAGTCGTGGTTAATGAAAGGAAAAACCTAATTTCTAAACTATTTCAATAGTTTATCAAAAAAACTTTCAACTTACGCAACTAAAATAAAGTTAAATAAAATCGGATTCAATCTAATATGGAAGAATGGAGTGCCGGAATGTTGGAGTACTTGAAATTGAAGTGATTTCAGCCCGTTTTTCTCTCAATAGAATCGAAAATTTCCTTGGAATGTGAAATAGAATTCTCGATAAACCACTTGCCTGTATCCATTCCCCCGCATACAACACCGTCAACATAAATGCCTTTCCTGTTTGTCTCAAAAGTCGTGTGATCAAAATCAGGTTCCTGATTTTCTGAAACGCCGAGAATTGTTATTCTGTTTCTTTCGAGAAATTGAAAATCTGGATGATAACCTGTCATCGCAAGTACAAAATCATTTTTAACTGTGACTTTTCCTATCGGAGTTTTCAGGTCTACTTTGTCTTCCCTGATCTCAGTAATGCTTGAATTGAAAAAAGCTTTTATCGATCCTTCTTTAATCCTGTTTTCGATGTCCGGTTTTACCCAGTATTTAATCGAATCTTTAATCTTCATCTCACGGATGACCATTGTAACTTCCGCACCTCTCCTGTATGTTTCCAGTGCAACATCGACTGCAGAGTTTCCCGCACCGACAACTATAACTTTGTGATAAGCATAAGGATGTGCTTCATCGAAGAAATGTTTTACCTTCGGAAGACTTTCACCTGGAACATTTAGAAGATTCGGGTTATCATAATATCCTGTGGCAATAATAACGTATTTACATTCATAAGTATCTTTGCTTGTTTTAACAACAAAACCATTTTCAACATCTTCAATAATGTTTACAGTTTCATAATCGTTTACATTAAGTTTCCAGGAAGATTTCACACGCCTGTAATACTCGAGAGCTTCCCTTCGTGTTGGTTTATCTCCGTGAGAAACAAAAGGGACATCACCAATCTCGAGTCTTTCCGACGTGGAAAAAAAAGTCATATTTGTCGGGTATTTAAAAATAGAATTTACCAGGCAGCCCTTTTCAATAATAAGATAACTTAATTTTCTTTTTACAGCTTCGATGCCGCAGTTTAATCCAATCGGTCCGCCGCCAATAATAATTACATCATATTTATTCATCTTAGTCGCACTAAATTATTTTGTTCTTAATCCTAAATTTAAGGAAAATATATAGTCATTCTGAATTTATTTCAGAATCCTTATCAATTCAAGAGATCATAAAAATTATGACACAACTGAATGTTTTATTAAGCCTCTTGCTTGATACAAAAAGAATTTTAATTAATATTTTCTTCGCAAATGATTAACTTGAATATAAGCAATATGAATAACCGGTATTAAGCCAGGTCATCAGAATGAATAAAAAAATCGGACTTAAAGAAGCTATTTCAATTGGAATTGGAGGAATGGTCGGCGGTGGAATTTTTGCAGTTTTAGGATTGGCTGTTTCATTTTCCAAAGGAGGAACTCCTGTTTCATTTCTGTTTGCGGGAATTATAGCTTTAATCACTTCACACAGCTATGTTAAATTATCAAAAACTTACCCAGATAGAGGCGGAACTGTAAAATTTATAAACCAGGGATTTGGCAAAACTGTTTTCAGTGGTGGAGTTTGCAATCTTCTCTGGATAAGCTACATTATCATGCTATCACTTTATGCTTCCGCTTTCGGTTCATACGCTCCAAACTTATTGTCATTCAGCAGCAAAACTACCGACTTTCATATCTATGCAAGTGCAATAATAATTTTAGCGACAGTAATAAATTATTACAGCGTAAAGGTTGTCGGAGAAATTGAATCTTATGCTGTTATTATTAAGCTTGTCATATTAATCTCATTTGTAATTATCGGTATTTACGGGCTCGCGGGAAACCCTAACCTTTCGCAGCTATCCATTTCACATTGGGAAACACCGATCAGCCTATTGTCCGGAGGTATGGTAATATTTGTTGCTTACGAAGGATTCGAGCTTATAGCAAATGCGGTTCCTGATTTGGTTAATCCGGAAAAGAATGTCCCGAGAGCTTATTATTATTCTGTAACCTTTGTCATTTTCTTATACGTTGTTATTGCAGGCGTAACTGTCGGCTCTTTACCATTCAATGAAATTGCAAAAGCAGAGGATTATGTTTTGGCTGAAGCTGCTAAACCCATGCTTGGATCAATTGGATTTACAATTATCACAATCGCCGCTTTATTATCAACATTCTCGGCAATCAATGCTTCATTGTATGGCGGAAGCAGGGTTAGTTATGAAATTGCTGAAGATGATGAATTGCCTCATCAGTTAACCGGCTTGCTGTGGAATCATCCTGTTGGATTATTAATAACTGCAATAGCAACATTAACAACAGCAAACCTTTTGAAGTTAGAAAGTATTTCAACAGCAGGCAGTGTTGGTTTTCTCATGATCTTTGCAGTTGTAAATCTTACAGGTTATAAACTGAGAAGTTCAACTGACAGTAACGGTATAATTGCCTTAATAGGTTTTTTACTTTGTACTATTGCCGTGATAATATTGATAGTTAATCAATACCCTTCCAATAAAACCGGAGTTATTATTGCATTATCAACAATACTTATTTGCTTTTTATTAGAATGGATATACAAAAAAACAGATACGCCGGACCAAATAAAACCAACGACTGATGGGAAACATTCTTAAAAACAATTTGCTTGATAGAGAAAGAATTTTAATTTACCTTTCTTCTGTTCGTATTTATGGGATACGATTTCTTATCAAAAGACTACGATGACATTGGGC